>NZ_JBFTLQ010000012.1:0-184714 GCF_056396525.1 Cupriavidus sp. 05T41 | reverse complement strand
GGTCCAGGCGGCCGATGCCGTGCTTGCCGCCCAGGCGGTTCAGCTCGGTCAGCACTTCGGCCGGGGTCATGCGCTTGCCGTTCAGGCCGACGATGTCGCCGCCCTCAAACTCGACGTCCAGGTATTCGGCCGCGTCCGGTGCGTTCTCCGGCGACACGGTCCAGCGCCACATGTCTTCCTCGGCCTCGGCCTTGGGATCTTCCAGGTGGCGGCCTTCGAAGGAGATATGCAGCAGGTTGGCGTCCATCGAGTACGGCGCGCCGCCCTTCTTGTGCTTCATGTCGATGTCGATGCCGGCCTTTTCAGCGTAGGCCAGCAGCTTTTCGCGCGACAGCAGGTCCCATTCGCGCCACGGGGCGATGACCTTCACGCCCGGCTCGAGGCCGTAATAGCCCAGTTCGAAGCGGACCTGGTCGTTGCCCTTGCCGGTGGCGCCGTGCGACACGGCATCCGCGCCGGTGCTGCGCAGGATCTCGATCTGGCGCTTGGCGATCAGCGGACGCGCGATCGAGGTGCCCAGCAGGTATTCGCCTTCGTAGACCGCGTTGGCGCGGAACATCGGGAAGACGAAGTCGCGCACGAACTCTTCACGCAGGTCGTCGATGAAAATGTTTTCCGGCTTGATGCCGAACTTGAGCGCCTTCTGGCGGGCAGGTTCGAGTTCCTCGCCCTGGCCGATGTCGGCGGTGAAGGTCACGACCTCGCATTGATAGGTGTCTTGCAGCCACTTCAGGATCACCGAAGTGTCCAGCCCGCCGGAGTAGGCAAGCACGACTTTCTTGATATCGCTCATGTTCGACTCGATGCGCAAAGTAAGCGCGGCCGGCATGGTTGCCGGACACGCGAGAGATTGATGCGGAAAACCGCTATTTTGACACGTCCGCCCGGGCTTGGGCGGCACTTGCGGCCCTCAGGCGGCGCGGGGTCGCCGCCCCGGCGTGACCGATGTGCGCCATGCGCTGCGCACGGCGCCTCCGGCCGGCCCTGCTCAGTAACGGCCGCAGAGCAGGTATTCCATCAGGGCCTTCTGCACGTGCAGGCGGTTCTCGGCCTCTTCCCACACCACGCTCTTGGGCCCGTCGATCACCGCCGCTTCGACTTCCTCGCCGCGGTGGGCGGGCAGGCAGTGCATGAACAGCGCGTCGGGGCCGGCGCGGTCCATCATGGCCGTGGTCACCATCCAGTCCTGGAAGGCGCGCTTGCGCACGTCGTTCTCGGCCTCGAAGCCCATGCTGGTCCACACGTCGGTGGTGACCAGGTCCGCGCCCTGGCAGGCGGCCAGCGGATCGGCAAATACCTTGACCAGGTGCGCGGCCGAAGGCGGCACCATGGCCGGGTCGAGCTGGTAGCCCGGCGGCGCCGAGAAATGGAAGGTGAAGCCAAGCCGCTCGGCCGCCTGGATCCAGGTGTAGGCCATGTTGTTGGCGTCGCCGATCCAGGCCACGATCTTGCCGCGGATACTGCCGCGCTGCTCTATATAGGTGAACACATCCGCCAGCACCTGGCAGGGATGGTATTCGTTGGTCAGGCCGTTGATCACCGGCACGCGCGAATGCGCGGCGAAACGCTCGATGATCTCCTGGCCGAAGGTGCGGATCATGATGATGTCGACCATGCGCGAGATCACCTGCGCCGCATCCTCGATCGGCTCGCCGCGCCCGAGCTGGGAATCGCGGGTGTTCAGGAAGACCGCATGGCCACCCAACTGGTGGATGCCGGCCTCGAACGACAGGCGCGTGCGCGTCGAATTCTTCTCGAAGATCATGGACAGCGTGCGGTCGTGCAACGGGTGCCATGTCTCGTAATTCTTGAACTTGGCCTTCAGAATCCGCGCGCGGTCCAGCAGGTACTCATACTCGTCGGGAGTCAGGTCGCTGAACTGGAGGTAATGCTTGATCGAAGTTGGGCTCATAAAACAAAGAAGGCGGCTCGGTTGGGGCACACCGTCATGAAGGATTCATGACCCGAGCATGCCGCGGAGCCGCCTTTCGCGTCGCTTGCGCAATTTAACTGTAAGAATCATAAGGGATTATTTCTGCTTTGGCGAGCCTGCGGCGCGCGGAGGACCGGCGCCGGAGCTTATGCGCCAGTCTTATATAAGATATAATACTGGCTGATTCACGCGGGGCCAGGCATACCCATGCCCCCGCCCGCTGCCGGCATCAAAAGTGCCCCCGCCGACACCGACGCCCCCGCTGCCCCTGGCCGGAAAAGAAACGAACCAAACGTTTCCTGGCCGCGTCAAAAGGGCTTCCGTCTGGTCAAGTCTGGCGGGTTTACCGTCGAGTCACCCGTCTTATCCCCGCAGTCCAATGAAGCCCATCGTTCGCGAATATTTCATCCAAGGCATTACCAAGGAAGGCAAGACCTTCCGTCCAAGCGACTGGGCTGAACGGCTGTGTGGCGTGATGGCGCAATTCCGCCCCGAAGGGGACACCGGGGATCCACGCCTCACCTACTCCCCTTACGTGCGGCCCGTGATGACCAGCAACGTGAAGACCGTGGTGGTGGACGCGCGCCTGCGCGACATCGAACCCAAGGCGCTAGACTTCGTGCTCAACTTCGCGCGCGACAACGACCTGCAACTGGTCGAGGCCTGCTCGCTCGAGTAAGCGGGCGGGGCCGGCCGGTCGCCCCGCAGCGGCGGCACCGGCGTGAACGGCGATGCGCCCGGCGAAGGGATAGCGAAGCGACAAGGAAAGGCGCGGCAACGGCAAAGAGAAGCGGAAAATAAAAAAGCTCGTCGAATGACGAGCTTTTTTATCGTGCGGAATCGCGCAATGCGATTCGCGCTCCCGGCTTGCCACCGGACCGCCGCGCTACGTACCCACCAGAAGGCCGGTATGGAACACGATGGCCGGCGTGGTGCCGGAAGGCGCCTGGCATGCGCCGGGCGCAGCGGCTGCTATCAGGCAGCCATCGACTTGATGGCCGACGACAGGCGCGACTTGTGGCGTGCAGCCTTGTTCTTGTGCACGATCTTCTTGTCGGCGATGGCGTCGATGATCGATTGCGAGTTCTTGAAGATCTCGGCGGCGGCGGCCTTGTCGCCAGCTTCGATCGCCTTGCGGACGGCCTTCACGGCGGTGCGCAGACGCGAGCGCAGGCTGGAGTTGTGAGCGTTTTGGGCGACGGCCTGGCGAGCGCGCTTACGGGCTTGTGCGGAATTTGCCATTTAAGTAGATATCCTGAATTCAGATGCGTGCCCCACGGACAAAACCGCAGACACAATTAAGTGCACATCAAGCGACCCGGGATGCACTGGCACACGAATCCGGAACGCAACTATCCTTGTGAATCGGCAATTATACACAGAAGAAAAAGCAGCTGGCAAGCCGGACCACGTCCGAACACTGGCGGGGTGACGCAAACGGCCGCGGACGGGGAGCCGCCGGGCCAAACCGTATAATACGCGCCACACCGGCCCCGCCCCGCGTGGCCCCGATGCAACTTTGGCGCGCGCCCGGCGTCTCAAGCCGGTCCGCCCGGTGGCACGCAGCATGCCACCGCCGCCTCTCCCCTTGCCGCCGACCCATCTTGAACCTGCTCAAAGCGCTCGCCACCATCAGCAGCCTGACGATGCTGTCGCGCATCACCGGCCTCGTGCGCGAGATCCTGATCGCCCGGGCCTTCGGTGCCTCGGACATGACCGACGCCTTCAATGTGGCGTTCCGCATCCCCAACCTGCTGCGGCGCATTTTCGGCGAAGGCGCGTTCTCGCAGGCCTTCGTGCCGATCCTGGGCGAATATCACAGCAAGCGCGGCGAAGGCGAGACCCGCGCCCTGATCGACGCAGTCGCCACGGTGATGACCTGGGTGCTGATGGGCGTGTCGCTGCTCGGCGTGATCGGCGCGCCGCTGGTGATGCTGGTGGTCGCTACCGGCTTCCACCGGCAAGGCGGCGAGACCTACGACGCGGCGGTCTTCATGACCCGGGTGATGTTCCCGTACATCGGCCTGATCTCGCTGGTGGCGCTGGCCTCGGGCATCCTCAATACCTGGCGCCGCTTTGCCATGCCGGCCTTCACGCCGGTGCTGCTCAACCTGTGCCTGATCGTGGCCGCGCTGTTCGTCGGGCCGCACATGGCGCAGCCGATCTACGCGCAGGCGTGGGGCGTGCTGGTGGGCGGCATCCTGCAGCTGGCGGTGCAGGTCCCCGCGCTGCGGCGGCTCGGCGTCATGCCGCGCCTGACCTTCGACCTGCGCGCGGCCTGGTCGGACCCCGGCGTGCGCCGCGTCATGCGGCAGATGGCACCGGCGCTGCTGGCGGTCTCGGTGGCGCAGATCAGCCTGATCATCAATACCAATATCGCCTCGCGCCTGGCCGCGGGCAGCGTGTCCTACCTGACCTACGCCGACCGCCTGATGGAGTTTCCCACCGCGCTGCTGGGCGTGGCGCTGGGGACCATCCTGCTGCCCAGCCTGTCCAAGGCCAGCGCAGACGACAACCGCGCCGAATACTCCGGCCTGCTCGACTGGGGCCTGCGCCTGACCTTCCTGCTGGCCGTGCCGTGCGCGGTGGGGCTGTTCGTGTTCGGCGCGCCGCTGACCGCGGTGCTGTTCAACTACGGCAAGTTCGACGCCCACGCGGTGGAAATGACGCGCCAGGCGCTGGTTTCCTACGGCACGGGCCTGCTCGGACTGATCCTGATCAAGATCCTGGCGCCGGGCTTCTACGCGCGCCAGGATATCCGCACGCCGGTCAAGATCGCCTTGCTGGTGCTGGTGATCACGCAGCTGTCCAACTATGTGTTCGTGCCGCGCTTCGGCCATGCCGGGCTGGCGCTGTCGATCAGCTTCGGCGCCACGGTCAACGCGCTGCTGCTGTTCCTGGGCCTGCGCAAACGCGGTTTCTACACGCCGGCCAAGGGCTGGCTGCTGTTCCTGGCCCAGCTGCTGACTGCGGTCCTGTTGCTGGCCGGCATGCTGCTGTGGTTCGCGCGTACCTTCGACTGGGTGGCCCTGGGTGCCACGCCGCTGTTGCGCATCGCGCTGCTCGCTTCCTGCCTGGTACTTGCAGCGGTCGTCTACTTCGGTACACTGTGGCTCATGGGGCTGAGATACTCCGCATTCAAGCGGAGAGCCGGCTAGGAAGCCCCGCCTGTCTATCGGCCGGATGCAGCGGCGCCGTATGCGTGCGTACGCGCCGCACAGAACCGGGAGACAGCGCGCGGTACAGGGTCAAGGCAGTCGAGGTCGTGCCGGCAGGCATGGCCAACACGCCGTATTCAGGAAAGCCGCAATGACAACCACGAAAGTCCTGGATTACTTCGCCAGCCTCGTGGCAGACGAGCACGGTATCCCACTGACCGAGGCCGTGCTCTCGCTCGCCCAGGATGCCTATCCGGACCTGGACCTGCAGGCCGAGCTGGCCGCCCTGGACGTGCTCGCGGCACGGCTCAAGCGCCGCGTCGCGGAGGGCACGCCGGCCATCCAGCGCCTGCGCCTGCTCAATCATTTCTTCTACCGCGACCTGGGCTTCGGCGCCAACGCGAACGATTACTACGACCCCGACAACTCCTACCTGAACGTGGTGCTCAAGCAGCGCCGCGGCATCCCCATCTCGCTGGCGGTGCTCTATATGGAGCTGGGGCAGCATATCGGCCTGCCACTCAAGGGCGTGTCCTTCCCCAATCATTTCCTGGTGCGGATGTCGATCCCGGCGGGCGAGGTGGTGGTGGACCCGCTCACGGGCGAGACGCTGTCGAAGGAGCAATTGCAGGAGATGCTGGACCCGCATCTCGAACGCGAGGGCATCGCCGATCCCAACGAAGTGCCGCTGGGCCTGTTCCTGCAGGTGGCCAGCCACCGCGAGATCGTGGCGCGCGTGCTGCGCAACCTCAAGTCGATCTATCTGCAGGAGTCGCGCTGGCAGCGCCTGCTGGCGGTGCAGAACCGCCTGGTGATCCTGTTGCCGGGCTCGATCGAGGAGGTGCGCGACCGGGGCCTGGCCTATGCCAACCTGGAGTGTTTCCGCCCGGCGCTGGAAGACCTGGAAGCCTATGTGATAGCGCGCCCCGATGCGGCCGACACGACCCAGATCCGGGACCGCATGCCGGCGCTGCGCATGATGAGCCGCAGCGTGAACTGAGCCAGGCGGGCCGCGCGCCGCGCAGCCCGCCCATTGCCACCCTCAGGAAGGCCGGCGCTTGCCGCCGCGCACCAGCTTCCACAGCCCGCCCAGCACCAGCGGCACGACGGCCGCGCCGATGCCTGCCAGCACGATCAGGTTCAGGTATTGCTTGATGAAGGGCAGGTTGCCGAAGAAATAGCCCGCGAACACCAGGCCCAGCACCCAGGCCGCCGCGCCCAGCACGTTGAAGAGCTGGAACTTGGCGAAGGTCATCTGCGACACGCCGGCGACGAACGGCGCGAAGGTGCGCACGATCGGCAGGAAGCGGGCCATCACCAGGGTCTTGCCGCCGTGCCGTTCATAGAAATTGTGCGTCTTGCGCAGGGCAGTCTGGTCGAGGAAGCGCCAATGGCCGTCGAACACCTTCGGCCCCACCCAGCTTCCCACCATGTAGTTGACGGTATTGCCGCCGATGGCCGCCACCAGCAGCAGGCCCACCAGGGCCCACTCGTTCATGGCGCCCGTGGCGCAGAAGGCGCCGGCGATGAACAGCAGGGAATCGCCCGGCAGGAACGGCAGCACCACCAGCCCGGTTTCCGCGAAGACGATCGCGAAAAGAATGGCATAGACCCACGCGCCATAGTTCTGGATGACGGTGCCAAGGTATTTGTCGACGTGCAGCAACATGTCGATGAACTGCAAAGCGATATCCAATTCGATCCCCGTTCTAGATTCAGCCCACATCATACAAGAGCGGACCGGCTTCAAAGTCACCCGATCCGTTCGCTTCCGCAGCCGCCGCGCTGACCTGCCGGCCGGGCGCGCCGCCCACGTATAATTCCGCCCATGCCTGCCGAAGCCACACGCCCCGCCCAGCCGCCCCGCCCCATCCGCCCCCTGCCCGACCAGCTGATCAGCCAGATCGCTGCCGGCGAGGTGGTGGAACGCCCCGCCTCCGTGGTCAAGGAGCTGCTGGAGAACGCGCTCGACGCGGGCGCCACCCAGCTCAATATCCGTCTCGAGGAAGGCGGCGTGCGCCGCATCGTGATCGCCGACAACGGCTGCGGCATCCCCGCCGCCGAACTGCCGGTCGCGCTGATGCGGCACGCCACCAGCAAGATCGCCTCGCTCGACGAGCTGGAGTCCGTGCTCACGCTGGGCTTTCGCGGCGAAGCGCTGGCCTCGATCGCCTCGGTTTCCGAGCTGACCCTGACCAGCCGCACCGCCGACGACGCCCATGCCACGCAGGTCGCCGCCGATACTGGCAGCGTGCAGCCGGCATCCGGGGGCGTCGGCACCACCGTCGACGTGCAGCACCTTTACTTCAACACGCCGGCGCGCAGAAAGTTCCTCAAATCGGAACAGACGGAGTTCGGGCATTGCCTGGAGATGGTCCGGCGCGCCGCGCTGGCGCGCCCGGACGTGAGCATCACGGTCCATCACAACGGCCGCCCGATGGAGCACTGGAACAGCGGCGACGTGGCCACGCGCACGGCGCAGGTGCTCGGCGCCGACTTTGCGCGGGCCCGCCTGCCGCTCGACGAGGAAGCCGACACCCTGCACCTGTACGGCTTCGCCGGCCTGCCGACCGCCTCGCGCGGCCGCCCTGACCAGCAGTTCTTCTTCGTCAACGGCCGCTACGTGCGCGACAAGCTGCTGAACCACGCGGTGCGCAGCGCCTACCAGGACGTGCTGCACGGCGACCGCTTTCCGTCCTACGTGCTGTGCATGGACCTGCCGCCGGAAATGGTGGACGTGAACGTGCACCCGTCCAAGATCGAAGTGCGCTTCCGCGAATCGCGCGCGGTGCACCAGTTCGTCTACCACGCGGTGCAGCGCTGCCTGGCCCGCCAGGCCGGCGAACAGGGCGACAGCCTGCATAGCAGCGCGGTCGACGAAGGCGCGCCCGCCATGGTGCCGCGCGCCGGCCCCGGCAGCTTCGGCAGCGCCGCCGCGGCACGAGGCAGCGCGCCGGGTGGCGGCATGGGTGGCGGCACGGGCGGTGGCATGGGCGGCGGCGCCGGCGCGCGCCCCTGGGTCGACTACACCGCCGCCGCGCGCCAGACCGAGCTCGGCATCGCCCAGCCGCGCCAGGCCTACCTCGGCATGGTGCGCGACGCGATCCAGCCCGGCGGCGGCTTCCCGCGCCCCGCCGCGCCGGCATCGGCCGGCTACGCGGGCGGCTCGTCCACGCCTCCGGCCTGGCTGGCCGACGCCCAGGCCGCGCGCGAAAACGACCCGCCCGGACTGCTCGACGCCCCCGTGCGGCAGGAACCGGCAGCCGGCGACGCCAACCCGCTTGGCTTCGCCATCGCGCAACTGCACGGCATCTACGTGCTCGCGCAGAACGCGCGCGGCCTGGTGCTGGTGGACATGCACGCCGCCCACGAACGCATCCTCTACGAGCAGATCAAGACCGCCCTCGAGACGCGCGAGCTGGCGGTGCAGCCGCTGCTGATCCCGGTCACGCTGACCGCCAGCCCGATGGAGATCGGCGCCGCCGAGGAACACCAGGAAACGCTCGCGCTGCTGGGCTTCGATATCGCGCCGGTCTCGCCCACCACGCTTGCGGTGCGCGCCATCCCCGCGCTGCTCAAGCAGGCCGACACCGAGGCGCTGGCGCGCGACGTCCTGCGCGACCTGCAATCGTTCGGCGGCTCGCGCGTGCTGGCCGAGCGGCAAAACGAGCTGCTCGCCACGCTGGCCTGCCACAACGCGGTGCGCGCCAACCGCAAGCTCACCGTGGAAGAAATGAACGCGCTGCTGCGCCAGATGGAGCAGACCGAGCGCGCCGACCAGTGCAATCACGGCCGGCCCACCTGGGTGCAGCTGTCGGTGGCGGAACTGGACCGGTTGTTCCTGCGCGGCCAGTAAGCCGGCCGATCGCATCGCATAGCATCGCATCGCCTTGACAGCCTCCGCTCCCCCCGGCCACGCCGCGCCCGTCGTCTGCCTGCTCGGCCCCACCGCATCGGGCAAGACCGCCGCCGCGCTCGCGCTGGCGGCGCAGACACCTGTCGAGATCATCAGCCTCGATTCGGCCCTGGTCTATCGCGGGATGGATATCGGCACCGCCAAGCCGTCCGCGGCCGAGCTCGCCTCGGTGCCGCACCACCTGATCGACATCATCGACCCGGCCGAGAGCTATTCGGCCGCGCAGTTCGTGGCGGACGCCGAACGCCTGACCGGCGAGATCCGCGCGCGCGGCCGCGAGCCGCTGATCGTCGGCGGCACCATGCTCTACTACAAAGCGTTGACGCAGGGCCTGAACGACCTGCCGCAGGCCGACCCCGCAGTGCGCGCGGAACTCGACGCGCTGGCCGCCGAGCGCGGCTGGCCGGCCCTGCACGCGATGCTGGCCGAGGTCGACCCGGTCACCGCCGCGCGGCTGGCGCCCAACGACGCGCAGCGCATCCAGCGCGCGCTGGAAATCCACCGGCTCAGCGGCCAGCCGATGTCCACGCTGCTGGCGCGGCAGGCGGACGAGCGCACGTTTGCCGGCACGGCCGATCGCCGCTTTCGCGTGATCGCGCTGGAGCCATCGGACCGCGCGGCGCTGCATGCGCGCATCGAATCCCGCTACGACGCCATGCTGGCCGGTGGCTTCATCGAGGAAGTGGAACGCCTGCGCGCGCGCGGCGACCTGCAGCCCACGCTACCCTCGATCCGCTGCGTGGGCTACCGGCAAGTGTGGGAATACCTCGACGGCGAGACCGACTTCGCCACCATGCGCGAGCGCGGACTGGCCGCCACGCGCCAGCTCTGCAAGCGCCAGCTCACGTGGCTGCGCAGCACGCCCGAGCGCGAGGTGGTGGACTGCCTCGCGCCCGGCTATGTGGCGCGGGTGGCGGAGCTGGCCCGCATCGGGCAGGCCTGAGCGGCCCGGCAGCCGCGCCTGGACCGGCGCAGGCATTCGCAACAATTGCACCAGAAGCGCCGGCCAAAGTGATGCCTGGGCGATAATCCGCGTTTCTCGACTCGCCCCGCGCACTGCCATGACCACCGCCGCCGCTCCCCGTTTTGTCCTGCGCCCCGCCACCGCCGCCGACTGCGACACGCTGCTCCAGCTGATCTCGGCGCTGGCGGAGTACGAAAAGCTGACCCACCTCCTCGAAGCCACCCCGCAGAAGCTGCATGAGGCGCTGTTCAGCCCGCGCCCGCTGGCCGAGGCGGTACTGGTGGAGGTGCCCGGTGCGCAAGGGCCGCAGGCGGTCGGCTTCGCGCTGTTCTTCCACAACTTCTCGACGTTCCTGTCCAGGCGCGGCCTCTACCTGGAAGACCTCTACGTGGAACCGGCCTGGCGCGGCCACGGCATGGGCAAGGCGCTGCTCAAGCACCTGGCGGCGCTGGCGGTCGAGCGGGGCTGCGGCCGCTTCGAGTGGACCGTGCTCGACTGGAACACGCCGTCGATCGATTTCTACCGGGCCATGGGCGCGGACGTGCTGCCGGACTGGCGCATCTGCCGGGTGACGGGAGAGGCACTGACCAAGATGGGTGGGGCTGAATAGGCGGATTGGCGCGCGCAAAAAAAAAACGGCACATGCTCGCATGTGCCGTTTTTGCTGCCGGGGCGCTGACGCTCAGACCACCACGGTCTGCGCCTGGCCTTCCGCGCGCTCGCGGATTTCGCCGATCTGCCACACAGCTTCGCCGGCTGCCTGCAGATGGCGGATGGCGCGCTCGGCGTCTTCCTTGGCCACGATCACCACCATGCCGATGCCGCAATTGAACACGCGGTGCATTTCGTCGTCGGCCACGTTGCCTTGCGCCTGCAGCCACTGGAACAGCGGCGGCAGGGTCCACGCATCGCGCTGCAGCACGGCGGTCACGTTCTGCGCCAGCACGCGCGGCACGTTCTCGGTCAGGCCGCCGCCGGTGATGTGGGCCATGCCCTTGACCGGCAGGGTCTCGATCAGCGACAGCAGCGGCTTCACGTAGATGCGGGTCGGCGCCATGATGGCGTCCTGCAGGCGCTGGCCGTGGAAATCGGCGTTCAGGTCCGGCTTGGCCACCTCGATGATCTTGCGCACCAGCGAGTAGCCGTTGGAGTGCGCGCCCGACGAGGCCAGGCCCAGCACCACGTCGCCCGGGACGATGGTGCTGCCGTCGATGATGCGGCTTTTCTCGACCGCGCCGACGGCGAAGCCGGCCAGGTCGTATTCGCCGTCGGGGTACATGCTCGGCATTTCGGCGGTCTCGCCGCCGATCAGCGCGCAGCCGGACAGCTCGCAGCCGTGGGCGATGCCCTGGATCACGGTGGCCGCGGTTTCCACGTCGAGCTTGCCGCAGGCGAAGTAGTCGAGGAAGAACAGCGGCTCGGCGCCCTGCACCAGGATGTCGTTGACGCTCATCGCGACCAGATCCTGGCCCACGGTGTCGTGGCGGTTGAGCTGGAACGCCAGCTTGAGCTTGGTGCCCACGCCGTCGGTGCCGGAAACCAGCACCGGCTCCTTGTATTTCTTCGACAGCTCGAACAGCGCGCCGAAGCCCCCGATGCCGGCCATCACGCCTTCGCGCATGGTGCGCTTGGCGAACGGCTTGATGCGGTCTACGAGCGCGTCGCCCGCATCGATATCGACGCCGGCATCGCGGTAGGAAAGGCCTGCCTGGCCGGAAGTGGGGGATGCGCTCATAGAACCTGCTCGTCCTGGGGGTGTGAAGTGAGGAATGCGGCGCTCACGACGGCGATTTGCGGCCGCGAGTCCAGTAGAATCGCAATTTTAACGGATACAGGCTTCCGGCTTCCAGTTTCCGGTTTCCCGCGTCATGAAGTCTTGCCCCCACACCATGCCGATGCACATCAATCAGGCGGCCCCCGGCCAGCGCGCATGCGCCCTGCGGGCGGTCGGCGCAAGCATGCCGCGACGCGTTTACCCGGTAGCTGGCTTTCATCCCAAGTAACCGAAACGTCATGTATCCGCGTCCCAAGCAGCTTTCGCTTGAACTTGGCAGTCCGCCGCCGTCGACCTTCGAGAATTTCTTCGTGGCCGCCAACCGCGAGCCGGTGCAGCGCCTGAGCGACCTGGCCACGGCCGTCGCGCAGGAGCGCGCGTCCGACCGCCTGATCTACCTGTGGGGTGAAACGGGCTCGGGCCGCACCCACCTGCTGCACGCGATCTGCGAAAGCGGCTACCAGGCCGGCATCGGCTGCCGCTACCTGAGCCCGCACCATGCCCTGTCGGACTTCATCTTCGATCCCAGTTGCCAACTCTACACCGTCGACGACGTGGAACTGCTTGACGAAGCGCGCCAGATCGCGGTGTTCTCGCTCTACAACGAGGTGCGCGCCCACGTGCGCACCGCCATCGTGGTGGCCGGCAGCGTGGCGCCGCTGGCCATGCCGGTGCGCGAGGACCTGCGCACGCGCCTGGGCTGGGGCCTGGTCTACCAGCTTGCACCGCTGTCGGACGAAGACAAGATGACGGCGCTGGTGCAGGCGGCGCGCGAGCGCGGCCTGCAGCTTTCGCCCGAAATCCCGCACTGGCTGGTCACGCGCCACTACCGCGACATGCCCAGCCTGATGGCCTTGCTGGACGCGCTCGACACCTATTCGCTCGAGCGCAAGCGCGCCGTCACCCTGCCGCTGCTGCGGGAAATGTTTGCGGAGCTGCGCGAGTGAGCGCAGGCTACCGGCACGGTGCCCGCGGCCACTGGCATGCCCCGTGCTTGCATGTACCGCGGTGCAGTGACGCCAAGAAACCGGCAACAATCACGTTAATGTAAAATCGCCGCCCATGAATCTGGCATTGTTCGACCTCGACCACACCCTGCTCCCGACCGACAGCGACCACGAATGGGGGCGCTTCCTGGTGCGCCTCGGCGTTGTCGACGAGGAAGCCTACCGCCGCAAGAACGACGAGTTCTACGGGCAGTACAAGGCAGGCACCCTGGATATCCAGGCCTTCCTGCGTTTTGCGCTGGCGCCGCTGGCCGCCAATCCGCGCGACCGCCTGGAAGCATGGCGCAAGCAATTCATGCGCGAAGTGATCGATCCGGTCATCACGCCCCAGGCGCGCGCGCTGGTGTACAAGCACCTCGACGCCGGCGACCTGTGCGCGGTGGTCACCGCCACCAACAGCTTCGTCACCGCGCCGATCACGGCCGCCTTCGGCATCAAGCACCTGATCGCCACCGAGCCGGCCACCGCCAACGGGCAGCCGGACGGCGCCTTCACCGGCGAAGTGGCGGGCATCCCCAGCTTCCGCGAGGGCAAGATCGCCCGCGTCGAGGCCTGGCTAAAGAGCATGGGCACCCAGTGGGATGCCTTCGAAACCACCACCTTCTACAGCGATTCGGCCAACGACCTGCCGCTACTGGAAAAGGTCAGCGAACCGATCGCCGCCAACCCGGACGATCGCCTGCGTCACCACGCCGCCGCGGCCGGCTGGCGCATCATGGATCTGTTCTGACGTGATCAAGAAGCTAATCAACCGGCTGCTCGGCAAGCCGGGCCCCCAGCAGCGCCCGGCCAAGCGCCGTGGCCAGCGTGCCCATACGCCGCGCATCGTGGCGCATGACGAGCACCAGATCGACCAGACGCTGATCTCGCGCAACGCCATCAAGGTCACCTCCACGCTGCAGCAGGCCGGCTACCAGGCCTTCATCGTCGGCGGCGCGGTGCGCGACCTGCTGCTCGGCATCAAGCCCAAGGACTTCGACGTCGCCACCAACGCCACGCCCGACCAGGTGCAGGCGCTGTTCCGCCGCTCGCGCATCATCGGGCGGCGCTTCCAGATCGTGCACGTGACCTTCTACGGCGGGCGCGAGCAGGAGATCATCGAGGTCTCCACCTTCCGCGCGCTGGTCGACGCCATCGCCAGCGAGACGCTTCCCGAAGGGCGTCGCCTCAAGCGCGCCGAGCTCGACAGCAAGACCCATGCGATCGACGCCTCGGGCCGCGTGCTGCGCGACAACGTGTGGGGCTCGCAGGCCGAAGACGCGGAACGCCGCGACTTCACCATCAACGCGATGTACTACGACCCGGCCGAGCAGACGGTGTATGACTACCACCACGGCATGGAAGACATCCGCGCGCGCACCCTGCGCATGATCGGCGACCCGGTCACGCGCTACCGCGAGGACCCGATCCGCATGCTGCGCGTGGTGCGCTTCGCTGCCAAGACCGGCTTCGGCATCGACGAGGACACGCGCCAGCCGATCGCCGACCTGGCCTCGCTGATCCACAACGTGCCGAGCGCGCGCCTGTTCGACGAGATGCTCAAGCTGCTGATGTCCGGCCATGCCTGGGCCTCGCTGCAGGAGCTGCGCAAGGCCGGCCTGCACAAGGGCCTGCTGCCTCTGCTGGACGTGGCGATCGAGCAGCCGATGGGCCAGCGCTTCGTGCAGCTGGCGCTGGACAACACCGACCAGCGCGTGCAGGTCGGCAAGCCGGTCTCGCCGGGCTTCCTGTTCGCCGCGCTGCTGTGGCACCACGTGCTGCAGCGCTGGACCGCGCTGCGCGAGGAAGGCGAGCACGCCATCGCCGCGCTCAATATCGCGATGGACGACGTGCTGGAACGCCAGACCGGCCAGCTTGCCATCCAGCGCCGCTTCGTCACCGACATGCGCGATATCTGGGGCATGCAGCCGCGCTTCGAGAAGCGCGTGGGCCGCATGCCGTTCCGCCTGATCGAGTCGCCGCGTTTCCGCGCCGGCTTCGACTTCCTCCAGCTGCGCTGCGATTCCGGCGAGCAGCCGGCCGAGCTGGCGCGCTGGTGGCAGGACTTCCAGAACGCCGACGGCGAGGGCCGCGAAGCCCTGATCGACGCTGTGCGCCCGGCGCGCGGCGGCAAGCAGGGTGGCGGTGGCGGCGGCGGCAGCACCGACAGCGGCGATCAGCCCACCGACTGGGAAGGCGGCGGTGACAGCGGCGAAGGCGGCGGCCCGGCACGCAAGAAGCGCCGCCGGCGCAGTCCGCGGAAATCGGATAAAGTTTCCTCCCGGAGCGATATGGATGCGAGCCAGGAAGCCGGCTCCAGTGAAGACCGGAAAACCGGCAAGGTGCGCGTCCAGCCGGAGGAATCGTAATGACAGTTGCCTTTATCGGCATCGGGGCCAACCTGGGCGATGCCCGGCAGGCCCTCAAGGATGCCATCGTGTGCCTGGCCCAGCAGGTCGGCATCACGGTGCTGGCGCGATCGTCGCTGTACCGCACGGCCCCGGTCGATGCGGGCGGCGACGACTACTTCAATGCGGTGGTCAAGGTGGAAGCCTCGTTCACCGCCGCCCAGCTATTGCGCATCTGCCACCACATCGAAGACCAGTTCGGCCGCGAACGGCCGTTCCACAACGCGCCGCGCACGCTCGACCTGGACCTGCTGCTGTTCGGCGACGAGATCCATCGCGGCGAGCATCTCTCGGTGCCGCACCCGCGCGTGGCCGAGCGCGCCTTCACGCTGGTGCCGCTGCTCGAGCTGGACGCCGCGCTGGTGATCCCGGGGCTGGGCCCCGCCGCCGGTTTCCTGCCCGCGGTCAATGCGCAGCGCGTGGAAAAGATCTCGTTCTGCCAGTGCACGCGGCAAGCCGAGGCGCGCGGCGCTTCCTGACGCCGCGCCAGCGCAGCGAACGGGCACGCCGCTGTCTGCCCCGCGCCCCCCTGCACCACTCCCCTGACCCGCTTCTCTAGCCACCGGATCCGCCCATGCTCGAACACTTGCGCAGAATCGTGGTGGAAGGCCCCATCGGCGCCGGCAAGACGGCGCTGGCGCAGCGCCTGGCGCAAACCCTGCGCACCGGCGAACTGCTCGACACCGCGCGCGACAACCCCTTCCTCGAACGCTACTACCGCGAGCCGGCGCGCTACGCCCTGCCCCTGCAACTGTCGCTGATGAACCGGCGCGCGCAGCAGCTGGCGGCATGGCAGGCGGCCCTGCTGGCCGGCCAGCGCATGGTGGGCAACTTCCTCTACGCGAGGGACCGCCTCTACGCCGGGCTCACGCTGCCCGAGGACGAACTGGCGCTGTACGATGCCCTCGCCGCGCGCCTGCCTGCGCAAAGCCAGCGCGTGGACCTGGTGATCGTGCTGCAGGCCTCGCCCGCGCTGTTGCGCGAGCGCATCGCGCGCCGCAACGCGCCCGGCGAGTCCAGCATCGACGAGGCCTATCTCGATCGTCTGTGCGACGCCTACGGCGAGCTGTTCCACCGCTATGACGAAGCGCCGGTGATGATCGTCGACACCGCCCACTTCAGTCCGGTGGACAATGACGGTGATTTCCGTACACTAATGTCGCGCATCGAAAACATGCGCGGCCGCAAGGCCTTTCTCAATCTCGCTGCGCCCTGACAGGTACCCGCCTGCCAGCCTGACCATAACGACAGCAGCCGCTGCCGCGCACCGCGGCAAAGCGGATTGCAGGGGACCGCGCAACGCCGCACGCCCGATGGCGGCCGGCCCGCCTCCCGTCTCTCTACCGGCCCAACGTCATGAGCTACCTCCTCGACCCCTCCCGCAAGACCGTCACCATCCCCAAGCTGCAGGCGATGCGCGCCACCGGCGAGAAAATCGCCATGCTGACCGCCTACGACTCCAGCTTCGCCGCGCTGCTCGACTACTGCGGCGTCGAGGTGCTGCTGGTCGGCGATTCCCTAGGCAACGTCATGCAGGGCCAGCAGACCACGCTGCCCGTGACGCTGGAGCAGGTGATCTACCACACCGAATGCGTGGCGCGCGGCAACCAGAGCGCACTGCTGGTGGCGGACCTGCCGTTCGGCACCTACCCCACGCCCGAGACGGCCTTCGCCAGCGCCGCCGCGCTCATGCGCGCGGGCGCGCACATGGTCAAGCTCGAAGGCGGCGACTGGCTCGCGCCCACCGTCAAGTTCCTGGTCGAGCGCAGCATCCCGGTGTGCGCGCATATCGGCCTGACCCCGCAGTCGGTGCACGCGCTGGGCGGTTTCAAGGTGCAGGGCAAGACTGACGAAAGCGCCGCGCAACTCAAGCGCGACGCGCTCGCGCTGCAGGCCGCCGGCGCCCAGCTGATCGTGATGGAAGCCGTGCCGGCGGCGGTGGCGGGCGTGGTGACCGGCCTGCTGGCCATTCCGACCATCGGCATCGGCGCGGGCGCGGATTGCTCCGGGCAAGTGCTCGTGCTGCAGGACATGATCAACGTCTACCCGGGCCGCAAGGCCAAGTTCGTGCGCAATTTCATGGACGGCGCGGGCTCGATCGAGGCCGCCGTGCGGGCCTATGTGGCGGCCGTCAAGGACGGCAGCTTCCCGGCTGCCGAGCACACCTTCTCCGCCTGATCCGCCGCCGCGGACCCGCGGCGCCGGCCGGCTGCGGGTCCCTGCCTGTGCTTTCCTGACCTTACCCGCCGGCAGAGAGCGCCGCGGGCAGCACGCCGCGCAGCGAGTTGGCAACCGCCAGCGCCTCGCAGCGCCGCAGCATGGCGCGCGTGACCACCGCCTCGCGCACCGGCCCGCCCAGGTAGCGCCTGCCATCGGCCAGCACGGCGGCGCGCATCACGCCGGGCAGGATATGCGCCGCCAGCGGCGGCGTCAGCCACTCGCCATCCACCTTGACGAACACCGAGCTGCGCCCGCCTTCGAGCAGTTCGCCGCGCGTGTTGAAGAACAGGCTGTCGAAGGCGCCGGCACGTTCGGCCGCCTGCCAGCCCGCGTCGTAGATTGCGCGCGCGCTGGTCTTGTGGCAACGCAGCACATCCGCATCGGGAAGTGCCTGCGCGGCCAGCAGCAACGAGGCGGGCTGCGCGGCCAGGGGCGCCAGCGCGCCATGGGTCACGGCCAGGCCGCCGGTCTTGTCCAGCGCCAGGCGCAGGCGCCAGCAGCCGGCAGCGAGCCCGGCCACCGCTTCGCGCACCGCCGCCCGCGCGCTGGCGGATTCGAAACGAAAGCCAAGACAGGCCGCCGATGCGCCGAGCCGTGCCAGATGCTGGTCCAGCCGCTGGCATGCGCCATCCTCCACGCGCATCGTCTCGAACAGTGTGAAGCCCGGGTCGTGCGCGGTCAGGAAGCGGGCCTTCCAGCCGCATTCCGCGTACTCGCCGGCGGCGTCGCTGTCGTGGACGATGCCGCCGCCCACGCCCATCTCGCCTGCCCGCAGGCCGTCGGCACCCGGCGCGCCCAGCACCAGCGTGCGGATCGCCACGGATAGCGCGAATGCGCCGGGAAAGGCTTGTGCCGGTGCCGCCGGCGCGTCGATCCAGCCGATCGAGCCGGTGTAGAGGCCGCGCGGCGAGGACTCCAGTTCGGCGATGATCTCCATGGTGCGGCGCTTGGGCGCGCCGGTGATCGAGCCGCACGGAAACAGCGCGCGCAGCAGCCCGGCCACGTTCGTGCCCGCACGCGCGGTGGCGGTCACGGTCGACGTCATCTGCAGCACCTGGCCGAACGGCTCCACCACGAAGCGCTCCGGCACGGCCACCGTGCCCGGCACCGCCACCCGCCCGAGGTCGTTGCGCAGCAGGTCCACGATCATCACGTTCTCGGCGCGGTTCTTGGCGTCGGCGGCCAGCCCGGCGGCAGCCTCGGCATCCCGTGCCCGGTCGCCGCTGCGCGGCGCGGTGCCTTTCATCGGCCGCGTCAGCAGATGGCCCTGCCCGTCATGGCGCACGAACAGTTCGGGCGACAGCGACAGCACCCAGCCATCGCCGGGCAGCCGCGCCAGCACGGCGTAGGGCACGGGTTGCGCCGCGCGCAGCGCCGCATAGAGCGCGGGCGGCTCGCCGAAGGCACCGAAGCGCAGGCGCTGGGTGAAGTTGACCTGGTAAGTGTCGCCGGCCTCGATCCAAGCGTGGATGCGGGCGATCGCCGCATGGAAGGCTGGCTCCGGCGTATCGGCCGCGACGTCCAGCACGCCGGCCGGTTGCCCGCCTTGTTCGGTTTGCCCGGCTTGCCGGCCCGCCAGCCATTGCGCGACGGCCTCGCTGTCCAGCTTCTGCAGCGCCCGGAACCACAGCAGCCGCAGCGCGCCGTCGTGGAACGGCAGGGCCTGGCCTGGATGCACGGCGACGCCGACCAGCGGCCCGCCGAATTCATAGGGCGCGAACAGCGTGGCGTGCCAGCCCTGACGCCAGCCTTCGGCCAGCATGGCATCGAGCGCGTCGAGCGCGGTGGCATCGGGCAGCACATCCTCGCGGACGAATCCGGTGTACAGGCGCGATACCGCCTCGCCGGGGGCGGCGGTGGCATCGTCGAGCAGGACGAAGGGATCGTTGCCGGCGGCGGGCCTGCGAAGCGTGCCGGGTGCCTGGCCGGAAAGGGAAGGCATGGGAAATGGGGAAACTGCCACGGGAAAATCACCAGCGTCGGTTGGCGCCGCCTGCAGGCGGGCGACTTGTCATTATCGCGCGCCACAAAACAAAAAGGCCGGCCACGCATTCACGCGTGGCCGGCCGCATGCCGCGAGCCGGATCAGCTGAAGAAGCTCTTCACCTTGTCCAGCCAGGATTGCTCCTGCGGGCTGTGGCGCGAGCCGCCTTCATGCACCGAGCGGTCGAACTGGCGCAGGATGTCCTTCTGCGACTCGGTCAGCTTGACCGGCGTTTCCACGTTCACATGCACGTAGAGGTCGCCGGGATAGCCCGAGCGCACGCCCTTGATGCCCTTGCCGCGCAGGCGGAAGGTCTTGCCGGGCTGGGTGCCTTCGGGCACCGGGAAGCTGGCCTTGCCGCCCAGCGTGGGCACTTCCAGGTCGCCGCCCAGCGCCGCCGTGGCGAAGGAGATCGGCATCTGGCAGTGCAGGTCGTCGCCGTCGCGCTCGAACACCGCGTGCTGCTTGATGTGGACTTCGACGTACAGGTCGCCCGGGGGGCCGCCGTTGATGCCCGGCTCGCCGTTGCCCGACGAACGGATGCGCATGCCCTCGTCGATGCCGGCGGGAATCTTCACCTCCAGCGTCTTCTGCGACTTGATCTTGCCCTGGCCGTGGCACTTGGTGCATGGCTTGGGAATATGCTTGCCGGTGCCGTGGCACTTCGGGCAAGTCTGCTGCATCGAGAAGAAGCCCTGCGAGACGCGCACCTGGCCCGCGCCGTGGCAGGTCGGGCAGGTCTCGACATTGCTGCCGGGCTCGGCGCCGTTGCCGTGGCAGTGTTCGCACTCGTCCCAGTGCGGCACGCGGATCTGCGCCTCGTGGCCGTGCGCGGCCTGCTCGAGCGAGATCTCCATGCTGTAGCGCAGGTCGGCCCCGCGGTACACCTGCGGGCCGCCGCCGGCGCGGCGTCCGCCGGCCTGGCCCTGCTGGCCGAAGATATCGCCGAAGATGTCGCCGAAGGCTTCGGCGAAGCCGCCGTAGCCCTGGCCGCCGCCGCCGAAGCCGCCCGCCATGTTGGGGTCGACGCCGGCGTGGCCGTACTGGTCGTAGGCCGCCTTCTTCTCGGAGTCGGAGAGCATCTCGTAGGCCTCTTTGACCTCCTTGAACTTCTCTTCCGAATCCTTGCTGTCCGGATTGCGGTCCGGGTGGTGCTTCATCGCCAGCTTGCGATACGCCTTCTTGATATCGTCGTCGCTGGCGTTCTTGCCCACCCCGAGCACTTCGTAGTAGTCACGTTTTGCCATGGTGGCTGGTTACCTGATTGGCCCTGTGGCGCGTGCGAGACCCGCCCGGGGCAAATAAATAGCAAAGAAGATAGCAAAAAAGCCGAGCGCGGCATCCGACGGCGGTTCCCCGCTTTGTCAGATGTCCGTCGCCCGGCGTCGGGACAGGGGTTGGCGGCGGTCCTGTGCTGCGCGCCCCTCCCCCGCTCATCCATTACTTCTTGTCGTTGACTTCCTTGAACTCGGCGTCCACGACATTGTCGTCCTGCGGATGGGCCTGCTGCTGGCCCGCGCCTGCAGCACCGGCGGCACCGGCCGCGCCCGCGCCGCCTGCCTCGCCGGCCTTGGCCTGCATGTCGGCATAGACACGCTCGCCCAGCTTCTGGCTGGCGTCGGACAGCGCGCTGACCTTGGCGTCGATCTCGGCCTTGTCACCGCCGCGCGCGGCGTCTTCCAGTTCCTTGATCGCGGCTTCGATCTTTTCCTTCTCGCCCGCTTCGAGCTTGTCGCCGTATTCGGTGACCGCCTTCTTGGTCGAGTGGATCAGCGCGTCGGCCTGGTTGCGGGCGTCAGCCAGCTCGCGGGCTTTCTTGTCTTCCTCGGCGTTGGCCTCGGCGTCCTTCACCATGCGCTGGATCTCGTCTTCCGACAGGCCCGAGTTCGCCTTGATGGTGATGCGGTTTTCCTTGCCGGTCGCCTTGTCCTTGGCGCCCACGTGCAGGATGCCGTTGGCGTCGATGTCGAACGAGACTTCGATCTGCGGCAGGCCGCGCGGCGCCGGTGCGATGCCTTCGAGGTTGAACTCGCCCAGCAGCTTGTTGCCGGTGGCCATTTCACGCTCGCCCTGGAACACCTTGATGGTCACGGCCGGCTGGTTGTCGTCGGCGGTCGAGAACACCTGCGCATGCTTGGTCGGGATGGTGGTGTTCTTGGTGATCATCTTGGTCATCACGCCACCCAGGGTTTCGATACCCAGCGACAGCGGCGTCACGTCCAGCAGCAGCACGTCCTTGCGGTCGCCCGACAGCACCGAGCCCTGGATCGCGGCACCCACGGCCACGGCTTCATCAGGGTTCACGTCCTTGCGCGCTTCCTTGCCGAAGAATTCCTTGACCTGTTCCTGCACCTTGGGCATGCGGGTCATGCCGCCGACCAGGATCACGTCGTCGATCTCGCTGACCTTGACGCCGGCGTCCTTGATCGCGATGCGGCACGGCTCGATGGTGCGGGTGATCAGTTCTTCCACCAGCGCTTCGAGCTTGGCGCGCGTCATCTTCAGGTTCAAGTGCTTCGGACCCGAGGCATCCGCCGTGATGTACGGCAGGTTGATTTCGGTCTGCTGCGAGCTCGACAGTTCGATCTTGGCCTTTTCGGCCGCTTCCTTCAGGCGCTGCAGCGCGAGCACGTCCTTGGACAGGTCGACGCCCTGGTCCTTCTTGAACTCGCCGATGATGTAGTCGATGATGCGCTGGTCGAAGTCTTCGCCGCCCAGGAAGGTGTCGCCGTTGGTCGACAGCACTTCGAACTGCTTCTCGCCGTCCACGTCCGCGATCTCGATGATCGAGATGTCGAAGGTGCCGCCGCCGAGGTCATACACGGCGATCTTGCGGTCGCCCTTCTCGTTCTTGTCCAGGCCGAACGCCAGCGCGGCCGCGGTCGGCTCGTTGATGATGCGCTTGACGTCGAGGCCGGCGATGCGCCCGGCGTCCTTGGTGGCCTGGCGCTGCGAGTCGTTGAAGTAGGCCGGCACCGTGATCACGGCTTCGGTCACCGGCTCGCCGAGGTAGTCCTCCGCGGTCTTCTTCATCTTGCGCAGCACTTCGGCCGACACCTGCGGCGGCGCCAGCTTCTGGTCGCGCACCGACACCCATGCGTCGCCGTTGTCGGCCTTGACGATGGAATACGGCATCAGGCCGATGTCCTTCTGTACTTCCTTTTCTTCGAACTTGCGGCCGATCAGGCGCTTCACCGCATACAGGGTGTTGCGCGGATTGGTCACCGCCTGGCGCTTGGCCGGCGCACCCACCAGGATCTCGCCGTCTTCCATGTAGGCGATGATCGACGGGGTGGTACGCGTACCTTCGGCGTTTTCGATCACCTTCGGCGTATTGCCTTCCATGATCGCGACACAGCTATTGGTGGTACCGAGGTCGATACCGATGATCTTACCCATTTATTCTCTCCTCTTGAGCCCCACTATCCGTGGGCGCTGCAATTCGTCCTGAAGCCGAAATGTGGCCGTCCGGGGCCATTTCAAGTGCCGCAGGCGCAATTCCGAGTAAATTTCTCGGTTTTTCCGGGTGTTCAACGGCAAGCCGGCGCGATGACTTGAGCACCGCCACGCCAAACCCGCCGGCAAGCCGCATTTTGTGCGCCTTGCCATACTTTATTTGAGACGCAAGACCGGGGCTGCCTCAGCGCCCGCGCTGCCACAGGACATCGCTGCCGCCAGCGGCGCGGTTGAGCACCCGCGCCAGCACGAACAGCAGGTCCGAGAGCCGGTTCAGGTACTGGCGCGGCGCTTCGTTGAGCGCTTCCTGCGCGCCCAGCGCCACCAGGGCCCGCTCGGCACGCCGGCAGACCGTGCGGCAGACATGGGCCACGGCCGCCGCGCGGCTGCCGCCGGGCAGGATGAACTCGGCCAGCCGCGGCAAGGCGGCGTTGTAGTGCGCCAGCCATTCGTCGAGCTGCAGCACCTGTTCCGGCTTGACGAGCACGTAGCCGGGGATGGACAGCTCGCCGCCGAGGTCGAACAGGTCGTGCTGGATATGCAGCAGCGCCGCGCGTACCTCGTCGGGCAGCGTCTCGGTCAGCAGCACGCCGATATTCGAATTGAGTTCGTCGACATCGCCGATGGCGGCGATGCGCAGGCTGTCCTTGCCGGTGCGGCTGCCGTCACCGAGGCCGGTGGTGCCGCCGTCCCCGGTGCGGGTGGCGATCTTGGTCAGGCGGTTGCCCATGGGGGTCTCCTCGTTGGCAATCCAGCATTATGGCGCCCATCGGGGGCCGCGGCGGCGGCCGGCGCCGGCCTGCCCGCCATCCGGCCCGGGGTGCGCGTTGCGGCGCCTGATGCGCTGGACGGCACAGGCGCGGCGTAGAATACGGGATTCGCCCAATACGCTGTCGGGCGCCAGTGCCGGCACCGTCGCGCGCGCCTCCCCCGATGGCGGGCGCCGCACGGCAGCCCGCCGCCGCAGTCCCGCCGGAGACACCATGAACCATCCCACCCCCCTTACGGCGCTGGTGCGCCAGCCGCTGCCGGCAGCCGTGCGCGATGCCTTGCAGGCCCGTTTCGGCGAACGTTTTTCCACCTCTTCGGGCGTGTGCGAGCACCACGGGCGCGACGAATCGCCATTCCCGCCTGCCGCGCCGGACGGCGTGGTCTTCGCCCACACCACCGAGGAAGTGGCCGAGGTGGCCCGGCTGTGCAATGAATACCGCGTGCCGCTGATTCCCTACGGCGCCGGCTCCTCGCTCGAAGGCCACCTGCTGGCGGTGGCCGGCGGCATCAGCCTGGACCTGTCACAGATGAACCGCGTGCTGTCGGTGCAGGCCGAGGACCTGAACGTGACGGTGCAGCCGGGCGTCACCCGCAAGCAGCTCAACCTGGAAATCAAGGACACCGGCCTGTTCTTCCCGATCGACCCGGGCGCCGATGCGTCGCTGGGCGGCATGTGCGCCACGCGCGCCTCCGGGACCAACGCGGTGCGCTACGGCACCATGCGCGAGAACGTGCTGGCGCTGACCGTGGTCATGGCCGACGGCCGCGTCGTCAAGACCGGCACCCACGCGCGCAAGTCTTCCGCCGGCTACGACCTGACCCGCCTGATGATCGGCAGCGAAGGCACGCTCGGCATCATCACCGAGGTCACGGTGCGGCTCTACCCGCAGCCGGAGGCCGTCTCCGCCGCCATCTGCGCCTTCCCCAGCATGGGCAGCGCGGTGCAGGCGGTGATCGACACCATCCAGCTCGGCGTGCCGGTCGCGCGCGCGGAGTTCGTCGACGCGCTGGCCATCCGCGCCATCAACCGGCACGACAGCCTCGCCATGCCGGAGATGCCGCACCTGTTCTTCGAGTTCCACGGCACCGAGGCCGGCGTCAAGGAGCAAGCCGAGACCGTCCAGCAGATCGCCGCCGAGCATGGCGGCCAGGGCTTCGAATGGGCCACCCGGCCGGAAGACCGCAGCCGCCTGTGGAACGCCCGCCATACCGCCTACTTCGCCATGCTGCAGCTCAAGCCGGGCTGCCGCGCCGTCACCACCGACGTGTGCGTGCCGATCTCGCGCCTGGCTGACTGCGTGACCGAGACCGAGCACGACCTCAACGCCTCCAGCCTGCCCTGCCCCATCGTGGGCCACGTGGGCGACGGCAATTTCCACGTCGCGATCCTGACCGATCCGGCCCGGCCCGAGGAACTGGCCGAGGCCGAGACCATCAACCGGCGCATCGTGGAGCGCGCGCTGGCCATGGGCGGCACCTGCACCGGCGAGCACGGCGTGGGCCTGCACAAGATGGACTTCCTGGTCAGCGAGCACGGCGAGGACGCGCTGGACCTGATGCGCGCCATCAAGAACGCGCTCGATCCCAACCACATCCTCAACCCGGGCAAGATCTTCCGCGCCTCGCGCTAAAGGCCGTCCATGGCCGCCGTGTTCAACCGCGTACCGCCGCTGCACCTGCTGATCGCGTTCGAGGCCGCCGCCCGCCTGGGCAGCTTCGCGCGCGCGGCGGAGGAGTTGTCGGTCACGCCCAGCGCCGTATCGCACCGCATCAAGAACCTCGAGGAACTGTGGGGCGAGGACCTGTTCGTGCGCTCCAATGCCGCGCTGCGCCTGACCTCCGCCGGCACGCGCTACCTGCGTAACGTGCAGGACGCGCTCAAGTCCCTCAACGAGCTGGCGCGGCCCGAGTACAACAAGCAGCGCACGCGCCTGCGCGTGGCGATCCCGCCCACCTTCGGCCGCCAGCACCTGGTGCCGCGCCTGCCCGAGTTCACCGCGCTGTACCCGCATATCGACACCGAGCTGCACCTGGCCATCCCCTTCCTCGACGTGAAGGCGGAGGACACCGACGTCGAGATCCGCTACGGCACCGGGCGCTACCCGGACCTGAAGACGACGAAACTGCTGGTCGAGCCGGTGTTCCCGGCCTGCGGGCGCGAATACTACGAGCGCATCGATGGCCGCTCCATTACCAGGCCCGAACACCTGCACAACCTGGTGCTGCTGCGCAGCCCGCTGGAGCCGTGGAAGCCGTGGTTCGAGACCGCCGGGCTGGACTGGCCCGAGCCGCAGACCGGCCCGCAGTTCAACGACATCGGCCTGATGCTGGAGGCCATCGCCTCCAACCAGGGCGTGGCGCTGGTGCGCCAGCGCATGGCCCGCCAGTGGCTGGCGCTGGGCCAGATGGTGCGCCTGCTCGATATCGAGTCGGTTTCGCCGCACGGCTACTACATCGTCGAGCGCGAGCAGGCGCCGCTCAAGCCCGAGGCGCGCTATTTCGTCGACTGGCTGCTGGGCCTGGAGTGGTAGCGGCGCGGCAGGCATGTGGCGCCGGCGTACCGCGGCGGTGACGTCCGGCGCCGGCCGCCGGTGCTAAGCTGGAATCGCGCACCTGCCCCGCGCCTGCCATGTTCCGGCCCGCCGCCGACATGAGCGATTTTGATCGGCCTGCCATGCGGAATTCACGTCGCCGCATGGCTGCGCGGCGACCGCGCTGCGCTATAGTCCTTGCTCCCCACCCGCTTGCGCGCCGCCATGGCGCCTGCTTGCGGCCACTACAGGAGTTGCCATGAACGCCCCGCACGAAGTCTCCCAGGTCACCGACGACAGCCGCCGCGCGGCGCTGCTCGAAGGCCTGGCGAAAATCCTGCCCGATGCGGCCCTGTTGTGGAAACCCGAAGACACCGCGCCGTACGAATGCGACGGCCTGGCCGCCTACCGCCAGCTGCCCATGGCGGTGGCGCTGCCCGACAAGGAAGAACAGGTCTGCGCCATCCTGCGCCTGTGCCACGCGCTGCAGGTGCCGGTGGTGCCGCGCGGCGCGGGCACCAGCCTGTCGGGCGGCGCCATGCCGATCGCCACCGGGCTGGTGCTGTCGCTGGCCAAGTTCAAGCGCATCGTCAGCGTGGATGCGCGCTCGCGCACCGCGATCGTCCAGCCGGGCGTGCGCAACCTGGCCATCTCCGAGGCCGCCGCGCCGTTCAATCTCTATTACGCGCCCGACCCGTCCTCGCAGATCGCCTGCACCATCGGCGGCAACGTCAGCGAGAACTCGGGCGGCGTGCATTGCCTGAAATACGGCCTCACGGTGCACAACGTGCTGCGCGTGCGCGCCGTCACCATGGAAGGCGAGGTGGTGGAGTTCGGCTCGGAGGCGCCCGACGCGCCGGGGCTGGACCTGCTGGCCGTGCTGATCGGCTCCGAAGGCATGCTGGCGGTGGTGACCGAGGTGACGGTCAAGCTGATCCCGAAGCCGCAGCTGGCGCAGGTGATCATGGCCAGCTTCGACGACGTGGCCAAGGGCGGCGACGCCGTGGCCGACGTGATCGGCGCCGGCATCATCCCGGCCGGGCTGGAGATGATGGACAAGCCCGCCACCGTCGCCGTGGAGGAATTCGTGCGCGCCGGCTACGACCTCGACGCCGCCGCCATCCTGCTGTGCGAATCCGACGGCACGACCGAAGAAGTGGCCGAGGAGATCGAGCGCATGAGCGAGGTGCTGCGCGCCTCGGGCGCCACGCGCATCGCCGTGTCGCAGAGCGAGGCCGAGCGGCTGCGCTTCTGGAGCGGGCGCAAGAATGCCTTCCCCGCCGCTGGCCGCATCTCGCCGGACTACTACTGCATGGACGGCACCATCCCGCGCAAGCATATCGGCACGCTGCTCAAGCGCATCGAGGAGATGGAGCGCAAGTACGGCCTGCGCTGCATGAACGTGTTCCACGCCGGCGACGGCAATATGCATCCGCTGATCCTGTTCGACGGTGCCGATCAGGACGAATGGCACCGTGCCGAGCTGTTCGGCTCCGACATCCTGGAGAGCTGCGTGGAGCTGGGCGGCACCGTCACCGGCGAGCACGGCGTGGGCGTGGAGAAGCTCAATTCCATGTGCGTGCAGTTCGCGCCGG
Organism: Cupriavidus sp. 05T41; assembly: GCF_056396525.1. Taxonomy (NCBI): domain Bacteria; kingdom Pseudomonadati; phylum Pseudomonadota; class Betaproteobacteria; order Burkholderiales; family Burkholderiaceae; genus Cupriavidus; species Cupriavidus sp. 05T41. Next base: position 157,018 of record NZ_JBFTLQ010000012.1, on the reverse strand, counting down.
AGGAGCGCGAGATGTTCTTCGGCGTCAAGGCGGCCTTCGACCCGGCGCGCCTGCTCAATCCCGACAAGGCCATTCCCACGCTGGCACGCTGCGCGGAATACGGCCGCATGCATGTCAAGCGCGGCGTGCTGCCGCACCCCGACCTGCCGCGCTTCTGAGCATGGCAGGCCACGACGCCGCGCCGCGCGCCCGGCAGAACGCACGGACGCGCCGGCGCCTGGGCAAGCCCGCGCCGGCCTGACCCCTACCGCGCCCGGGCCGGCTCAAGCCGACCCGGGGCGACCCGGGCCCACACAAACCAGAACGAGCCAGCACCCATGCCAGCCGACCAGCAAGCCACCCTCGACGCCTTTCGCGACACCATCCGGCGCGCCACCGACACGCGCGCGCCACTGCGCCTGCGCGGCGGCGGCAGCAAGGATTTCTATGGCCAGCAACTGCAGGGCGAGGTGCTCGATACGCGCGCCTACAGCGGCATCGTCGACTACGACCCGCCCGAGCTGGTGATCACCGCGCGCTGCGGCACGCCGCTGGCGCAGATCGAGGCAGCGCTGGCGGAGCGCCGCCAGATGCTGGCCTTCGAGCCGCCGTATTTCGGCGACGGCGCCACCACCATCGGCGGCGCGGTAGCGGCCGGCCTGTCCGGCCCGCGCCGGCAGGCGGTGGGCGCGCTGCGCGACTTCGTGCTGGGCACGCAAGTGATGGACGGCCGCGGCGACATCCTGAACTTCGGCGGCCAGGTGATGAAGAACGTGGCCGGCTATGACGTGTCGCGCCTGATGGCCGGATCGCTGGGCACGCTCGGGCTGATTCTCGAGGTCTCGCTCAAGGTGCTGCCCGTGCCCTTCGACGACGCAACGCTGCGCTTTGCACTGAGCGAGCCGGATGCGCTCGACCACCTCAACGAGTGGGGCGGCCAGCCGCTGCCCATCGCGGCCTCGGCCTGGCACGACGGCGTGCTGCACCTGCGCCTGTCGGGCGCGGCGGCGGCCTTGCGCGCCGCGCGCGAGCGCCTGGGCGGCGAGGCCGTGGCGCCGGACCAAGCCGATGCGCTGTGGCGCGCGCTGCGCGACCAGCAACATCCCTTCTTTGCGCCGGTACAGGCCGGGCGCGCGCTGTGGCGCATCGCCGTGCCCACCACCGCCGCGCCGCTGGCGCTGCCGGGCAGCCAGCTGATCGAATGGGGCGGGGGCCAGCGCTGGTGGCTGGGCGGCGCCGACAGCGCGGCCGATGCCGCCGTCGTGCGTGCCGTGGCCAGCGCGGCCGGCGGCCACGCCACGCTGTTCCGCAACGGCGACAAGGCAGCGGGCGTGTTCACGCCGCTGGCGGCGCCGCTGGCCGCGATCCACCAGCGCCTCAAGGCCAGCTTCGATCCCGCCGGCATCTTCAATCCGCATCGCATGTACGCTGGCCTCTGAGCCGCGAGCCAGGCCCCACCCACATCCAGCAAAGGCACCGGAGAGTCCCCGACCATGCAAACCACCCTGGCCGAATTCCTGCGCGACACACCCGAAGGCGAAGAAGCCAAGTCGATCGTCGGCAAATGCGTGCACTGCGGCTTCTGCACCGCCACCTGCCCCACCTACCAGCTGCTCGGCGACGAGCTGGACGGCCCGCGCGGGCGCATCTACCTGATGAAGCAGGTGCTCGAAGGCCACCCCGTCACGGAAAGCACGCGCCTGCACCTGGACCGCTGCCTGACCTGCCGCAACTGCGAATCGACCTGCCCTTCCGGCGTGCGCTACGGCCGGCTGGTGGATATCGGCCGCAAGGTGGTGGATGACCGCCTTGCAGCCCAGGGGGTGCACCGCCCGGCTGGAGAACGTCTCGCACGCTGGGCCCTGCGCGAAAGCATGACGCGCCCGGCGCTGTTCGGCACCGCCATGCGCCTGGGCCAGCGCGTGCGCCCGCTGCTGCCGCAGGCGCTGCGCAACAAGGTGCCGAAGCCGGCCGCCGCCGGCGCGTGGCCGCGCAACACGCACGCGCGCAAGATGGTGTTGCTCGACGGTTGCGTGCAGCCGTCGATGTCGCCCAACATCAATGCCGCCACCGCGCGCGTGTTCGACCGCCTCGGCGTGCAGTTGCTGGTGGCGCGCGAGGCCGGCTGCTGCGGCGCGGTGCGGTACCACACCGGCGACCACGACGGCGGCCTCGACAATGCGCGCCGCAATATCGACGCCTGGTGGCCGCTGGTGGAAGCCGGCGCGGAAGCCATCGTGATGACGGCCTCGGGCTGCGGCGTGATGGTCAAGGAATACGGCCACCTGCTGCGCAACGATGCGCGCTATGCGGAGCGCGCGCGCCGGATCTCGGCGCTGACGCGCGACCTGTCCGAGCTGCTGCCGGACTTTGCCGACAACCTGAAGGACATGGCCGGGCAGCGTACCGGCGGCGACGCCAAGCGCGTGGCCTACCATCCGCCCTGCACGCTGCAGCACGGCCAGCAGATCCGCGGCAAGGTGGAAGCGCTGCTGACCTCGCTCGGCGTGGACGTGAAACTCTGCGCCGACAGCCACCTGTGCTGCGGCTCGGCGGGCACCTACTCGGTGCTGCAGCCTGAACTGTCCTACCGCCTGCGCGACGACAAGCTCGCCAACCTCCATGCCTCGAAGCCGGACGCGATCGTCTCGGCCAATATCGGCTGCATCACACACCTGCAGAGCGGCACGCAGACGCCGGTGCTGCACTGGGTCGAGCTGGTGGACCGGCTGGTCGGCTGAAGCGGCCGTCGGGCGGCGACGCGCAGGTTTGCTCCCCTCGGGCCATGAGGGGAGAGGGAGTGAAAAAATATCGGGCACCGCGGGCGGCGCTGGCGCATCCCGCTGCCAAACCGGTCCGCTGCGGGTTACCATGCGGTGGCTCCAGAACCGCTTTCTCCCGCGCCCTCCGCAATGCTCCAGACCTTCGCCATCCTGCTGGTTTTCCAATCCGTCGGGGAGGCGCTCAGCTACTCCCTGCGCCTGCCGGTGCCCGGCCCGGTGATCGGCATGATCCTGCTGTTCTGCTGGCTCGCCATCGACGACCGGATCCTGCCGGTGATCCAGGGCACCACCTCCGAGTTGCTCAAGCACCTGTCGCTGCTGTTCGTGCCGGCCGGCGTGGGCATCATGGTCCATGCGCACCGCATCGGCGGCGAGTGGCTGCCGATCGTGGTCGCGCTGGTGCTGTCGACCTGGCTGGCCATCGCCACCACGGCGCTGGTGGCACGCGCGCTGATGGGCCGCGCGCGGCCGCCCGCGGCCGATGCACCGGCCGGCAAGGGAGAGCGCGCATGATGACGCCGCGCCTGAACGAGATCTGGGTCTACCTGGCCGCCAGCCCGCTGCTGGGCCTGACCGCCACGCTGCTGGCGTACGTGTTCGCTTTTCGCATCTACGAGCGCGCGCGCTTCTCGCCGCTGGCCAACCCGGTGATGATCGCGGTGGCCATCCTGGTCACGCTGCTGACGGTGACCGGCACGCCCTACAAGACGTATTTCGACGGCGCGCAGTTCGTCCACTTCCTGCTCGGCCCGGCCACGGTGGCGCTGGCGGTGCCGCTCTACCTGCAACTGCCCAAGCTGCGCCGGCACGTGCTGCCGTTGCTGGGCGGGCTGCTGGCGGGCTCGCTGGTGGCGGTGGTCTCGGCGGTGGGCATCGCCTGGCTGCTGGGCGCTTCGCCGGAAACCGTGCGCTCGCTCGCGCCGAAGTCGGTCACCATCCCCATCGCCATGGGCGTGGCGGAAAAGATCGGCGGCCTGCCTTCGCTCACCGCCGTGCTGGTGATGGTGACCGGCATCATCGGCGCGGTCAGCGCCACCAAGCTGCTCAACCTGCTGCGCATCACCGACTACACCGTGCGCGGCTTCGCCACCGGGCTGGCGGCGCACGGCATCGGCACCGCGCGCGCGTTCCAGGTCAACCAGGAGGCCGGCGCCTTCGCCGCGCTGGGCATGGGCCTGAACGGCGTGCTGACGGCGGTGATGGTGCCGGTGCTGGCGACCTGGATGCCGCGCTGAATTCCCGCGCATCGCTGCTGACAGGACGTTGTCAGGAGCCCCCGCGCATGATCGGCCTCTCCAACCCCAACCGCAGAGGTCATCATGAGTGGACTGATCAACTGGCTTGAAATCCCCGTCGCCGACATGAACCGTGCCATCCGCTTCTACGAGCAGGTGTTCCAGACCAGCCTGAAGCGCGAGGCCATGCAGCAGGTCGACATGGCGGTGTTCGGCGAGATGGAACCCGGCGGCGCGCTGGTGGCGGGCGAGTCATACCGCCCCTCGGCCGACGGCTGCGTGCCTTACCTGCACGCCCCGGGGCTCGCCGGGCTGCTGGCGCGCGTGCAGGCCGCGGGCGGCAAGACCGTGTTCGGCCCGCTGCAGCTGCCTGGCGATATCGGCCATATCGCGCATATCATCGACAGCGAAGGCAACCGGATCGGCCTGCACCAGCCGCTGGCGGCCTGAGCAGGCTTGCCGGAAGATCCGCAGGCAGCCTGACCGTAGCCAACCCACCCGCCGCCCGAGACATGAACCAAGCCCGATGAGCCGCCGCGCCGACCGCCTTTTCCAGATCGTCCAGGTCCTGCGGGGGCGCCGCCTCACCACGGCGGCGCTGCTGGCGCAGCGGCTCGGCGTGTCCGAGCGCACGGTGTACCGGGACATCCAGGCGCTGTCGCTGTCGGGCGTGCCGGTCGAGGGCGAGGCGGGCATCGGCTACCGGCTGCGCGCGGACTACGACGTTCCCCCGCTGATGTTCACCGCCATGGAAGTCGAGGCGCTGGTGGCCGGACTGCGTCTGCTCAAGGCCTGGGGCGGTGGCGCGCTCGCCGCCGCGGCCGATCCGGCGCTCGAGAAACTGGTGGCGGCGCTGCCGCCGGCGCGGCGCCTCGCGGCGCAGCAAAGCCGCGTGTTCGCGCCCGAATTCGTCAACCACCCGCAGGTGCGCAGTGCCTTCGACGTGGTGCACGGCGCCATGAACGCGCAGCGCCTGCTGCACCTGGACTACACCGACGCGCAGCAGCGCGCCACCGACCGCGTGGTGCAGCCGCTGGGATTGTTCTTCTGGGGCAATAGCTGGCTGCTGGCGGCATGGTGCACCACGCGCACGGATTACCGCAGCTTCCGCCTGGACCGTTGCCGCAGCATCGTCATGCTCGACGAGCGCTTCCATGAAACTCCCGACCGCTCGCTCAACGGCTTCCTGCGGGCCGTGCAGGCCGGCGGCTGAGCCGGCGCGCGGGTCGGCCGATGCCGCAAGCGACAAGGGCGCAGCCGCGGCTGCGCCCTTGTCATGTCCGGCCGGGCCAGCGCTGGCCCGGTGCCTGCCTCAGGCCGCCTCGGCCAGCAGCTTATCGATGTCGCCCTTGATGTCCTCCGGCTTGGTGGTGGGCGCGTAGCGCTTGAACACCGTGCCGTCGCGGCGCAGCAGGAACTTGGTGAAGTTCCACTTGATGGCTTCCAGGCCCAGCACGCCGGGCTTCTCGGAGGTCAGCCAGCGATACAGCGGATGCGCGTTGGCGCCGTTGACGTCGATCTTGGCGAACATCGGGAAGGTGACGTGGAAACGCGCTTCGCAGAACTGGCCGATCTGCGTGGCGTCGCCCGGCTCCTGCTTGCCGAACTGGTTGCACGGAAAGCCCAGCACTTCCAGGCCGCCCTGCGCGTACTGCTCCTGCAGCGCCTGCAGGCCGGCGTACTGCGGCGTGAAACCGCACTCGCTGGCGGTATTGACGATCAGCAGCACCTTGCCGCTGAACCGGGACAGCGGCACCGGCTGTCCGGCAAGCGAGCTGGCTTCGAACTGATAGACGTTGCTCATGGCGGCTTCCTTGGTTGACTTGCTTGGCCTGGCGCGGCAGGTCAGATCACGTTGAGATGTTCGGTGCCGGCGCCAAGGTCGCTCTCGCGGGCCCGGCTGCCGTGCAGCTTGATCATCAGCCGCAGGTCGTTGAGCGAGTCGGCATTCTTCAGCGCATCTTCGTAGCTGATCTTGCCGGACTCGTAGAGATCGAACAGCGCCTGGTCGAACGAAACCATGCCTTGCTCGCGCGATTTCTTGATGACCTCCTTGAGCGCATGGATCTCGCCCTTGAAGATCAGGTCGGCCACCAGCGGCGTGCCGATCATGATTTCCACCGCCGGCACCCGGCCCTTCTGGCCCTGGCGCGGCAGCAGGCGCTGCGAGATCATCGCCTTCAGGTTGAGCGACAGGTCGATCAGCAACTGCTGGCGCTTTTCCTCGGGGAAGAAGTTGACGATACGGTCGATGGCCTGGTTGGCGTTGTTGGCGTGCAGCGTGGCCAGGCACAGGTGGCCGGTCTCGGCGTACTGCATGGCGTACTCCATGGTCTCGCGGTCGCGGATCTCGCCGATCAGGATCACGTCGGGCGCCTGGCGCAGCGTGTTCTTCAGCGCAATGTGCCAGGAATCCGTATCGATGCCCACCTCGCGCTGCGTGACGATGCAGTTCTGGTGCGCGTGCACGTATTCGATCGGGTCCTCGATGGTAATGATATGCCCGTACGAATGCGCGTTGCGGTGATCGAGCATGGCCGCCAGCGAGGTCGACTTGCCCGAGCCGGTGGCGCCGGTGACGATCACCAGGCCGCGCTTGGCCATCACGATTTCGTGCAGTGTCTGCGGCAGGTCGAGATCGCCCACCGACGGGATGCGCGTGTTGATGGTCCGTACCACCATGCCGGCCTTGCCCTGCTGGATGAAGGCGGAGACGCGGAAGCGCCCGGCGTTGGGCACCGAGATGGCGAAATTGCATTCGCGGCTGCCGTCGAACTCGGTGGTCTGGCGCTCGTTCATGATCGAGCGCACCAGGCCCAGGGCCTGGGCCGGGATCAGCGGCTGCTGCGAAACCGGCGTGATCTTGCCGTCGACCTTGATGGCCGGCGGGAAATCGGCGGTGATGAAGAGGTCCGAGCCGCGGTTGTTCACCATCAGCTCGAGCAGGTCATTGATGTACTTGGCAGCGGATTCGCGGTCGAGCATGGCGGTCACCTGGTTCGGGTGCGGTGTTGGTTCCGCGGTGGGCCTCAGCCCGCGAAGGAGTCGGGATTCTTGGCGATGGCGCGCGCGTCGTTGTAGCCGATCACGCCGCGCTTGATCAGGTCCGACAGGCACTGGTCCAGCGTCTGCATGCCCAGCCCGCTGCTGGTCTGCATCATCGAGTACATCTGCGCGATCTTGTTCTCGCGGATCAGGTGGCGGATGGCCGGCGTGGCGATCATGATCTCATGCGCGGCGGTACGGCCGTTGCCGTCGCGCGTCTTGAGCAGCGTCTGCGAAATCACCGCCTCGAGCGATTCGGACAACATGGTGCGCACCATGTCCTTTTCCTCCGGCGGGAACACGTCGACCACACGGTCGATGGTCTTGGCCGCGGAGCTGGTGTGCAGCGTGGCGAACACCAGGTGACCGGTTTCCGCGGCGGTCAGCGCCAGGCGAATGGTTTCCAGGTCGCGCAACTCACCCACCAGCACCACGTCCGGGTCTTCGCGCAGGGCCGAGCGCAGCGCGTTGGCGAACGAGTGCGTGTGCGGCCCCAGTTCGCGCTGGTTGATCAGGCTCTTCTTCGAGGTGTGCACGAATTCGATCGGGTCTTCCACCGTGAGGATGTGGCCCATGTCGTGATCGTTGCGGTGGTCCACCATCGCCGCCAGCGTGGTGGACTTGCCCGAGCCGGTGGGCCCGGTCACCAGCACCAGGCCGCGCGGCTTCATGCACAGGTCGGCGAACACCGCCGGCGTCTTGAGGTCCTCGAGCGTCAGTACCTTGGAAGGAATGGTCCGGAACACCGCGGCCGCGCCGCGCTGCGTGTTGTACGCGTTGACCCGGAAGCGGGAAAGGCCGGAAATCTCGAACGAGAAGTCGATCTCCAGGCGTTCTTCATATTGCTTGCGCTGGGTGTCGCCCATGATGTCGTACACCATGGCGTGGACATCCTTGTGCGCCATTGCGGCCACGTTGATGCGGCGCATGTCGCCGTGGATACGTACCATCGGCGGCATGTCTGCCGAGAGATGGAGATCGGACGCCTTGTTCTTGACGGCGAAAGCCAATAGCTGCGCGATGTCCATCTATAATGACCCCACCCTATTTTTGTCGTACTTTGTTGTACTTCTTGATATGTTCGCCGGATTATGTCTGTAATCGCCGCCAACTTGCAAGCCGTGCACCGGCGCGTCGCGGCAGCCGCACAACAGGCCGGACGGGCGGACGGTGACGTCAGCCTCCTGGCGGTTTCCAAGACCTTCCCCGCCGCCGCCGTGCAGGACGCCTTCGACGCCGGCCAGCGCGCCTTCGGCGAGAACTACGTGCAGGAAGGCGTGGACAAGATCGCCCGGCTGGCCGCCCTGCGCGACGCCATCTGCTGGCACTTCATCGGCCCCCTGCAAAGCAACAAGACACGCATCGTGGCCGAGCATTTCGACTGGGTCCATGCCATCGACCGCCTGCGCATCGCCGAGCGCCTGTCGGCGCAGCGTCCGGCCGCGCTGCCGCCGCTGCAGGTCTGCCTGCAGGTCAATATCAGCGGCGAAGCCAGCAAAAGCGGCGTGACGCCGGCAGAAGCGCCCGCGCTGGCGCACGCCGTGGCCGCACTGCCCGGGCTGCGGCTGCGCGGGCTGATGGCAATTCCCGAACCGGCCGGCGACATGGCCGCGCAGCGCCGTCCGTTCGCCGCCATGCGCGCGCTGCTGGGCGAGTTGCGCGCGCAGGGCCTGGACCTGGACACCCTGTCGATGGGCATGTCCGCCGACATGGACGCCGCCATCGCCGAAGGGGCCACCATCGTGCGCATCGGTACCGCCATCTTCGGCGCGCGCGACTATGGCGCGGCGGCCGGAACCGGCCATGCGGCCCCCGTCGCGCACGGCTGACCGCGCGCTCCCCAAAACGAACTCCAGCAAGAGACAAAGAAAACCCATGCTCGACACCCTCACCTTCGGCTTCCTCGGCGGCGGCAATATGGCGACTGCCCTGATCGGCGGCCTGATCGCCCGCGGCGTACCCGCCAGCTCGATCCGCGTGGTCGATCCCTTCGAGGATGCCCAGGCGCGCCTGCGGCGCGACCACGGCGTGCATGCGTCCGGCACGCCCGACGCCGCCTTCGGCGCCAGCGACGTACTGGTGCTCGCGGTCAAGCCGCAGCAGTTCCACGCAGCGGCGGCATCGCTGGCGCCGCATCTCGCCGACAACCTGATCGTCAGCGTGGCCGCCGGCATCCGCCTGTCCGACATGCAGCGCTGGTTCGGCGGCCACCAGCGCCTGGTGCGCGCCATGCCGAACACCCCGGCGCTGGCCGGCATGGGCATGACCGGCCTGGCCGCGGCACCCGGGCTGGGCGAACGCGACCGCGAGATCGCCGGCGCGCTGGCCAGTGCGGTGGGCAAATGCGAATGGGTGGCGGACGACGCCCGGATCGACGCCGTCACGGCGATTTCCGGCAGCGGCCCGGCCTATGTCTTCTATTTCATCGAGGCGATGGAAAAGGCGGCCGCCGAACTCGGCCTGACGCCCGAGCAGGGGCGTGCGCTGGCGGTGGAGACCTTCCGCGGCGCCGCCGCGCTGGCGGCGCAGTCGGACGAGCCGGTCAGCCTGCTGCGCGAGCGCGTGACATCGAAGGGCGGCACGACCTACGCGGCGCTCACCGCAATGCAGGACGCCGGCATCGGCGAGTCCTTCGTGAAGGCCATGCATGCGGCGGCGGCACGCGCCACCGAAATGGGCGCGGAGTTCGGCAAGGACTGAACGGGAGCATAGCCCCCGGAGCCGAAACGAAGCCGGCGAGATGCGCCCGCACCGGCGGCGCTGCCCGCTGTCCTGGTGCCCGCCGTCCTGGCACCCGCTGCCCTGGCGCCCTCTCCCGCAGGCGGGAGAGGGGAGCAAACCATCGGGATATGCGCCGCTCGAAGGCCCGGCCAGGCCACGCCTTCAACGAATCGCGTAGGCCACCGCCGTCCCGGCGAACACGCACGCGCCCAGCCAGTTGTTGTGCCGGAACGCGGCAAAGCACTGCATGCGGTCCCGGCCGCGGATCAGCGTGTAGTGATAGACCGCGCAGCCGGCCGCGGCCGCCAGGCCCGCCCAGTAGGGCCAGCCGAGCCCGAACCGCGCGCCCGCCCATCCCATCAGGCCGAGAAAGGCCGCGTAGCACAGCATGATGGCAGCCACGTCGTAGCGGCCGAAGGTGATCGCCGAGGTCTTCATGCCGAGCAGCAGGTCATCGTCGCGGTCCACCATCGCATACGCGGTGTCGTAGGCGACGGCCCAGAACACATTGGCCAGCAGCATGATCCACGCCGCCGCGGGCACCTCGCCCTGCACGGCGGCGAACGCCATCGGGATGCCGAAGCCGAAGGCAATGCCGAGATAGGCCTGCGGGATGGCGAAGAAGCGCTTGAAGAAGGGATAGGTGGCCGCGATAAAGGCGGCCGCCACCGCCAGCCACTTGGTCAGCGCATTGAGCGGCAGGATCAGCATGAAAGCCAGCAAGGCCAGCACCACCGCCACCGCGATGGCTTCCCACGCCTTGATCTTGCCGGCCGTGAGCGGACGCTCCCTGGTGCGCTTGACGTGCTTGTCGAAGTCGCGGTCGGCCCAGTCGTTCATGGCGCAGCCGGCGGAGCGCATCAGGAAGGTGCCGGCGAAAAAGATCCAGAACAGGCTCCACGCCGGCGGGCCGCCCGCGGCCATCCAGAGCGCCCATAGCGTGGGCCAGAGCAGCAGCAGCGTGCCGATGGGCTTGTCGATGCGCACGAGGCGCGCGTACAGGGCGAGGCGTTCGAACATGGCAGAGGCCCGCGATGCGGACTGCGGACAGGGGAATGCGGGGTCCCGGACAGCGGGACATGAAACGGAAACGCGCCGCGACCCGGTCAGGGCGCGGCGCGCGGGGCACGGTGCCGTCAGCTGGCGCCGGAGGGGCGCGCGCACGACACCGGGACGGCGCTCAGGCCAGCATCGAGCGCAGCATCCATGCGGTCTTTTCGTGCGTCTGCATGCGCTGGGTCAGCAGGTCGGCCGAGGGTTCGTCGCCGGCCGCGTCGATCACCGGGAACAGCGAGCGCGCGGTGCGCACCACGGCTTCCTGGCCTTCGACCAGCTTGCGGATCATGTCGGTGGCTTCGGGCACGCCCTCTTCCTCGGCGATCGACGACAGGCGGGCGTACTCCTTGTAGGTGCCCGGTGCCGGGTAGCCCAGCGCGCGGATGCGCTCCGCGATGGAGTCCACGGCCAGCGCCAGCTCGGTGTACTGCGCCTCGAACATCAGGTGCAGCGTGTTGAACATCGGACCCGTCACGTTCCAGTGAAAGTTATGGGTCTTGAGATAGAGCGTGTAGGTATCCGCCAGCAGCTTCGAGAGGCCTTCCGCGATTTTCTTGCGCTCTTTGTCGGAAATGCCGATGTTCACGCTCATCTCATTCTTCTTTGCCATGATAGGTACGCTCCAATCTGGGGTGGCCACGATAACTGCCGCGCCATGCAACGCGGCACAACCCGCACATTATCGCATCACCCGCCGAAGGCCGACAAACCGGCCAGCAAACCCCGCGCGGCATTGAAGAGCACCGCGGCCGCGCCCAGCGCGATCACCGCCATGCCGATTTCCTTGCGCCACAGCTTGCGTTGCAGGCGCGCGGCATCGGCGTGGCCGGCGCGGTCGTGCGCATCATGCCGCAGTTGCTGCAGCTCGCTGACGAACATATCGATCATGGCCATGATGGTCCTCCTTGCCTTGGGTTGCCGCGCTGCGCCGGCGCCATCCGGGGCGCCGGCGCGGACGCGGTTTACTTCAGGTCGAGTGCGCGCCTGACGCCTTCCGCGTAGGCCGGATCGGCCTTGGCGAAGTGCTCCAGCTGCACGCGCACGATCTCTTCGGGCACGCCCCGCATCGCGGCCGCGATATTCGAATACAGGCGCTGGCGCTGCGCCTCGTCGAACAGGCGGAACAGGGCACCTGGCTGGCTGTAGTAGTCGCTGTCCTCGCGGTGGTCGAAGCGGTCCGCGTCCCCGCCCACGGCCAGCGGCGGCTCGGCCGCGCGCTCGCTGGCGGCATAGGCGCCCTGGCGGTTCGGCTCGTAGTTGATCTTGGCGCCCTGGTTGCCGTCCACCCGCATCGCGCCGTCGCGGTGGAAGCTGTTGACCGACGGGTTGCGCGGCGCGTTGACCGGGATCTGGTTGTGGTTCACGCCCAGGCGATAGCGCTGCGTGTCACCGTACGAGAACAGCCGGCCCTGCAGCATCTTGTCGGGCGAGAAGCTGATGCCGGGCACCACGTTGGCGGGATTCATCGCCACCTGCTCCACTTCGGCGAAGTAGTTGTCCGGGTTGCGGTTGAGCTCCAGCACGCCGACGTCGATCAGCGGGTAGTCCTTGTGCGGCCACACCTTGGTGAGATCGAACGGGTTGAGGTGGTACTTGGCGGCGTCGGCCTCCGGCATGACCTGCACGCGCACGTTCCAGCGCGGGAAGTTGCCGCGCTCGATGTTCTCGAACAGGTCGCGCTGCGCGCTCTCGCGATCGCCCGCGACTACCTTGGCCGCCTCTTCATTGGTCCAGTTGGCGATGCCCTGCGCCGACTTGAAGTGGAACTTGACCCAGAAGCGCTCGTTCGCGGCGTTGATGAACGAATACGTGTGCGAGCCGAAGCCGTGGATCTGGCGATAGTTCTGCGGCAGGCCGCGGTCGCTCATCAGGATGGTGACCTGGTGCAGCGACTCCGGATGGCGCGACCAGAAGTCCCACACGGCGATCGGGTCGCGCAGGTTGGTGCGCGGGTTGCGTTTCTGCGTATGGATGAAGTCGGGGAACTTGAGCGGGTCGCGCACGAAGAACACCGGCGTGTTGTTGCCCACCACGTCCCAGTTGCCTTCGTCCGTGTAGAACTTGATCGAGAAGCCGCGCACGTCGCGCTCGGCGTCGGCCGCGCCGCGCTCGCCGGCCACGGTGGAAAAGCGGATGAAGATCGGCGTCTGCTTGCCTGTCTGGGCGAATACCGAGGCCTTGCTGTACTTGCTGATGTCGTGCGTGACGGTGAAGGTACCGTGGGCACCGGAGCCCTTGGCGTGCACGCGCCGCTCGGGAATGACCTCGCGGTCGAAGTGCGCGAGTTTCTCGAGGAACCACACATCCTGCAGCAACATGGGACCGCGCGGGCCCGCGGTCAACGAGTTCTGGTTGTCGGCAACCGGCGCGCCCGCGCCAGTGGTGAGAACATCCTTGTCCTTGCTCATCATGCCCTCTTCTTGTGGGTGATCGGGTGATTGGGTGATCTGGAATCCTGGCTGGGGCGGGCTCTGCATGGCCGCTGGCTAATTTCAGTACACCGCGGCGCAACAGGCAAGGCAATCGGCCACGCAGCCTGCCAGCGCGCGCAGGATGCTGCCCGTTGTGGTGGATCGGATGCCTTCCATCCAGGACTCCTCTGAGTGACCGGCACGTAATGTGTCGATGCAGGAAGTCTAAGGTCGATCTATCAAGTTTGGAATTTAATAATTTCTAACTATGAAATAGACGTCACCTATGTCGGCCGGCAGGTTCGGCCAGCGCACGCAGGGAATGCGCGGGAAATAGAAGGGGGATGGAGGGAGGGAAAGGAGGGGCAGGAGGGGCAGGACAGGCGGGCAGGACCACCCGCCCGGAAGGACAGGCCGCTCAGGCGGCCTCGGCCAGCTCCTTGGCGGCCAGCATGCTGACGCCAGGCAGCGCGCACGCGGCCACGGCGCGGCGCAGCGCCTCCATGGCGGGAAGGCGCGTAAAGCTCTTGCGCCAGGCCAGCACCACGCGCCGGTCGGGCACGGGGTCGGTGAACGGCACATAGGCCAGCAGGTCGTTCTTGCCCGGCCTCAGGTCGGCGACCGAGGTGCGCGGCAGCACGGTGATGCCGACACCGCTGGCCACCATGTGACGGATGGTTTCCAGCGAGGAGCCCTCGAAGGTCTTCTGGATGCCGTCGGCCGCCTGCGAGAAGCGCGACAGCTCCGGGCATACGCCCAGCACCTGGTCGCGGAAGCAATGGCCGCTACCCAGCAGCAGCATGGTCTGCTGCTTGAGCTCGTCGGGATCGACCTTGCCGGCCGATTCCAGCTGGTGCCCGCGCGGCACCGCCACCACGAAGGGTTCGTCGTACAGGGGCTGCACGGTCAGGCCGGAATCGGCGAACGGCTCGGCCATGATGGCGCAGTCGATCTCGCCCTGCTTGAGCAGCTCGATCAGCTTGACCGTGTAGTTCTCCTGCAGCATCAGCGGCATCTGCGGCACGGTCTGGATCATTTCCTTGACCAGCGAAGGCAGCAGGTAGGGCCCGATCGTGTAGATCACCCCCAGGCGCAGCGGCCCGGCCAGCGGGTCCTTGCCCTGCTTGGCGATCTCGCGGATGGCCATGGTCTGCTCCAGCACGCGCTGGGCCTGCGCCACGATCTGCTCGCCGATGGGCGTCACCGAGACCTCGGAGGTCCCGCGCTCGAAAATCTGCACATTGAGCTCGTCTTCCAGCTTCTTGATGGCGACCGACAAGGTCGGCTGCGATACGAAGCAGGCTTCCGCGGCCCGGCCGAAATGGCGCTCACGCGCCACGGCGACGATGTACTTGAGTTCGGTGAGCGTCATGACTTATCAATTCCCGTTAGGCGATAGATTTTACCTTCGATTCACGGTTCTGTCAGAGCCAGGATCAATGCGGCGCGCACGATACCCCGGCCCGGAACATGACGTGCAGGCTGCGGCACTTGTCGCCGCCGGAGGCCTCAAGCCTTGAGGAAATGCTCGCGCCCGCCGAGCCAGCGCAGCAGGTGCGCCTCCACGGCTTCGGGGTAGCGCGCCAGCATCAGTTCGGCAGCCTCCTGCGCGTAGTCGACCAGCCAGGCATCGGTTTCCAGGTCGGCGAAGCGCAGCATCGCCTCGCCGGACTGGCGCGCGCCGAGGAACTCGCCGGGGCCGCGGATCTGCAGGTCGCGCCGGGCGATCTCGAAGCCATCCGTGGTCTCGCGCATGGTGGCCAGGCGCTCCTTCGCCGTGGGCGACAGCGGCGCCTGGTACATCAGCAGGCAGACCGATTCCGCACTCCCCCGCCCGACCCGGCCGCGCAACTGGTGCAGCTGCGCCAGGCCGAAGCGCTCGGCATGCTCGATCACCATCAGCGAGGCGTTGGGCACGTCCACCCCGACCTCGATCACCGTGGTGGCGACCAGCACTTGCAGCCGGTTGGCGATGAAATCGCCCATCACCGCGGCCTTCTCCGCCGGCGGCAGCCGGCCATGCACCAGCCCCACCTTGAGCTCGGGCAGCGCCGCGACCAGGGTTTCGTAGGTCTCCACGGCAGTCTGCAGCTGCAGCGCCTCGCTCTCCTCGATCAGCGGGCAGACCCAGTAGATCTGGCGGCCGTCGGCGGCGGCATGATGCACGCGCTCGATCACCTCGTCGCGGCGCGCATCGTTGACCAGCCGCGTGACCACCGGGCTGCGCCCGGGCGGCAGTTCATCGATCACCGAAACGTCGAGATCGGCGTAGTAGGTCATGGCCAGCGTGCGCGGGATCGGCGTGGCCGACATCATCAGCTGGTGCGGCACGGTTTCGGCGGGCGCGCCGCCGCGTGCGGCCGGCACGGCCTCGCCGCCATCGGCGTCGGCCTTGCCGCGCAGCGCCAGCCGCTGCGCCACGCCGAAGCGGTGCTGCTCGTCCACCACCGACAAGCCCAGCCGCGCGAATTTCACGCTGTCCTGGATCAGGGCGTGGGTGCCGATGACCAGCCTGGCCTCGCCCGATTCGACCCGCGCCGCGGCCTCGCGCTTGGCGCGCGCCTTGAGGCTGCCGGCCAGCCATACCACCGTCACGCCGAGCGGCTCCAGCCAGGCGGAGAGCTTGCGGAAGTGCTGCTCGGCCAGGATTTCGGTAGGCGCCATCAGCGCGGCCTGGTAGCCGGCATCGATGGCCTGGCAGGCCGCCAGTGCGGCGACGATGGTCTTGCCGCTGCCGACGTCGCCCTGCAGCAGGCGGTGCATCGGGTGCGGCGCGCCCATGTCGGTGGCGATTTCCTCGACCACGCGCTGCTGCGCGCCGGTGAGCTTGAACGGCAGCGCGGCCAGGAAGCCCGTCAGCAGCCCGCCGGCGCGGCGCGGCATGGGCGGCGCGCTCTTGTCGCGCCGCGCGGCCTGCGAACGCTTGAGCGAAAGCTGCTGGGCCAGCAGCTCGTCGAACTTGATGCGCTGCCAGGCGGGGTGCGAACGCTCGGTCAGCGCGGCTTCGTCCACCTCCTGCGGCGGCGCGTGCAGCAGGCGCAGGCACTCCGGCAGCGGCCGCAGCTTGAGCTGGGCCAGGGGTCCTTGCAGCACCGGGTGCGGCAGGGTCTCGGGCAGCGGCGTGCGCCCCAGCGCGCCGCCGATGGCTTTGCGCAGGTAGGTCTGCGGAATGCCGGCGGTGCTCGGATAGACCGGCGTGAGGCGGTCCGGCAGCGGCTCGCCGGGCGCTACCGTGCGCACCGTGGGGTGCACCATCTCCGCGCCGAAGAAGCCGCCGCGCACCTCGCCGCGCACGCGCAGGCTGGCGCCCTCGGCCATCTGCTGGGCCTGGTTGCCGTAGAAATTCAGGAAGCGCAGCGTCAGCTCGCCGCTGTCGTCGGCGATCTTCACCACCATCTGGCGGCGCGGGCGGAAGGTGACCTCGTTGGAGGCGACCACGCCCTCGACCTGCGCCGTCAGGCCCAGCCCGGCGCGCCGGATCGCCTCGGCGATCGGCTGCAGCGAGGTCTCGTCCTCGTAGCGCATGGGCAGGTGCAGCACCAGGTCGACATCGCGCTTGAGGCCGAGCTTGTGCAGGCGCGCCATGGCCGAGGATGGCTTGCCCGCCGCGCCGCCCTTGGCCGCCGCGGCCTTGCCGGGGCGCGCCGGCTTGCCCGCGGCCGGCGCCGGGCTGTCGGCGGTTTCCTGGATCGGGTCGGGAGCGGTTCCTGGCATCGGGCGGCAGTGTTGTGGCGAGTAAGCGTGTGGTGTCGGATACCTGCCGCGGCAGGGTGACGCAAGCGGTCGCCAGGGGCCGCGAGGGGCCGCGAAGGACCGGCAAATAGGCGATATCATGCGCGCCCGGGCGGCGCTGCCGCCCCAAGCCTTACAATACCGGATTCGCCGATTGTACCTATGCCGGCCGCGCCACTGCGCGGCCCGCTGCCGTTTTTGCCCCCCATGATGCTGACGTTGTCCGATTTCGATTTCCCGCTCCCGCCAGAACTGATCGCGCAGACCGCCCTGCCCGAGCGCGCCGCCAGCCGGCTGCTGGTGGTGGAGACCGAGGCGCAGACGGGTGTCACGCGCATGGCGGACCGCGTCTTTGCCGATGTGGCGGACTACCTGCGCCCGTCCGACCTGCTGGTGTTCAACGACACGCGCGTGATCAAGGCACGCTTTTTCGGCCAGAAGGGCAGCGGCGGCAAGGTCGAGGTGCTGGTCGAGCGCGTGCTGGACACCGATACCGTGCTGGCCCAGGTGCGCGCGTCCAAGACGCCGCCCGAGGGCAGCCGGATCCGCCTGGCGGATGCCTTCGAGGTCACCGTGGGCCCGCGCGTGGACCAGTTCTTCACGCTGCGCTTCCCCGCGCCGGCGCTGGACCTGATCGAGCAGTACGGCCGCCTGCCGCTGCCGCCCTATATCACCCACGACCCCGACGCCTACGACGAAACCCGCTACCAGACCGTCTACGCGCGCAATCCCGGCGCCGTGGCCGCGCCCACCGCCGGCCTGCATTTCGACGACGCCCTGTTCGCGCGGCTCGATGCGCTCGGCGTGCGGCGCGGCTTCCTGACCTTGCACGTGGGCGCCGGCACCTTCCAGCCGGTGCGCACCGAGAACCTGGCCGAGCACAAGATGCACGCCGAGTGGTACGAGATCTCCGGGGAACTGGCCCAGGCCGTGCGCGACACGCGCGCCGCCGGCGGCCGGGTGATCGCGGTCGGCACCACCTCGCTGCGCGCGCTGGAATCGGCCGGCGCGGCCGACGGCACGCTGGCCGCCGGCCGCGGCGATACCGACATCTTCATCACGCCCGGCTACCGCTTCCGCGTGGTCGACGCGCTCATCACCAACTTCCACCTGCCCAAGTCGACCCTGCTGATGCTGGTATCGGCGCTGGCCGGCGTGGAGCCCATCCGCGCCGCCTACCGCCATGCGGTGGAACAGCGCTACCGCTTCTTCAGCTACGGCGACGCCATGCTGCTCACGCGCCAGCCGCAGCCCTGAGCGCGCCGCGCCAGCCAGAAACCGCTTCCAAGATACCCGCCATGCTCGACTTCGAACTGCTCACCACCGACGGCAACGCCCGCCGCGGCCGCGTCACCCTCAACCACGGCGTGGTCGAGACCCCGATCTTCATGCCGGTCGGCACCTACGGCTCGGTCAAGGCGATGTCGCCGCTCGAGCTCAACGAGATCGGCTCGCAGATCATCCTGGGCAACACCTTCCACCTGTGGCTGCGCCCCGGCCTGGAAGTGGTCGAGAGCCACGGCGGCCTGCACCGCTTCATGGGCTGGGACAAGCCGATCCTGACCGATTCGGGCGGCTTCCAAGTGTTCTCGCTGGGCGCGCTGCGCAAGATCACCGAGGATGGCGTGACCTTCGCCTCGCCCGTCAACGGCGACAAGCTGTTCCTCTCGCCCGAGATCTCGATGCAGATCCAGCGCACGCTGAATTCCGACATCGTCATGCAGTTCGACGAGTGCACGCCGTACGAGATCGACAACCGCCCGGCCACGCACGCCGAGGCGGCCACCTCGATGCGCATGAGCCTGCGCTGGGCCAAGCGCTCGATCGACGAATTCAACCGCCTGGCCAACCCCAACGCGCTGTTCGGCATCGTCCAGGGCGGCATGTTCGAGGACCTGCGCGACGAGTCGCTCGCCGGCCTGTCCGAGCTGGACTTCCACGGCTACGCCATCGGCGGGCTGTCGGTGGGCGAGCCCAAGGAAGACATGATGCGGGTGCTGGAGCACGTGGCGCCGCGCCTGCCGGCGCACAAGCCGCATTACCTGATGGGCGTGGGCACGCCCGAGGACCTGGTGGCGGGCGTGGCCGCCGGCGTCGACATGTTCGACTGCGTGATGCCGACCCGCAATGCCCGCAACGGCTGGCTGTTCACGCGCTTCGGCGACGTCAAGATCAAGAACGCGGTCCACCGCAGCGACACCCGCCCGCTGGACGAAAGCTGCGGCTGCTATACCTGCCGCAATTTCTCGCGCGCCTACCTGCATCACCTGCACCGCGTCGGCGAGATCCTGGGCGCGCGCCTGAACACCATCCACAACCTGCACTACTACCTGCAGCTGATGGCAGAGATGCGCGAGGCCATCGAGCAGCACCGCTTCGAAGCCTTCCGGGCGCGCTTTGCCGCGGACCGCGCGCGCGGAGCGCAGTAGAGGCCACCCGGGTCCCGTGAACTTTCCGCCGGGCGGCGGTCGAACAGCGGGGTCCGGCGTGTCCAGGCGGCTCGCAAGGCGCCCCGAACAAACCCGTAAACCCCTGCAAATGCCCCGATCGGGCGTGCAATGCGGTTGCAAGCGGGTGGTAGAATGATCGACTAACTGATTGACTTTGTGACGGAGAAGCGACGTGCTGATTTCTAACGCATTTGCCCAGACTGCCGGTGTAACCGGTGGCGCGGCGGGTGGCCTGATGAGTTTCCTGCCCATCATCCTGATGTTCGCGGTGCTGTGGTTCATCATGATCCGCCCGCAGATGAAGCGCCAGAAGGAATCGAAGGCAATGCTGGAAGCCCTGGCCAAGAACGATGAAGTCGTCACCGCCGGCGGCATCCTTGGCCGCGTGACCAAGGTGAACGAGCAGTACGTGACCGTCGAGATCGCAGCCGGCACCGAAATCACCGTGCAGAAGAGCGCCGTGACCACCGTGCTGCCCAAGGGCTCGCTGAAGTCGCTCTGAGCATCGCGCCGCAGGCAGCGCGCCCTTTGCGCTGCCGCCCTGCTGCCGCTTCGCTGCCTTCTCGCCGGCTTATTTCGCCCTTCCCGGCACGCCTTTAGCGCGCGTGCCCCCGCAGCCGCCTGATCCAGCCCGGGGTTGCCCGTGGATGCCAGGCGGCTGTTTGCCAACCGGTGCGGCGGTGCCGATCTCCCGCTGACGATACCGTCGAACGGTACGCTCGGCCCCGCCAACCGCAGAACGACTGGCCAAAGATGAATCGTTATCCGCTTTGGAAATACCTCGTGATCCTGGTGGCGCTGGCCATCGGCATCACCTATACGCTGCCGAACTTCTTCGGCGAGGCGCCTGCCGTGCAGGTTTCCTCCGCCAAGGCCACGGTCAAGGTCGACCTGGCCACGCAGAAGCAGATCGAGCAGATCCTGGCGCAGAACAGCCTGCAGCCCGACGGCATGTTCTTCGACGTCAACGGCCAGTCCGGCTCGGTCAAGGCACGCTTTCGCACGCCCGACGAGCAGCTCAAGGCCAAGGACGTCCTGACGCGCGCGCTCAACCCGGATGCCAATGACGCCACCTATGTGGTGGCGCTGAACCTGCTGTCGGGCTCGCCGCGCTGGCTGACCGCCATGCACGCGCTGCCGATGTACCTGGGCCTGGACCTGCGCGGCGGCGTGCACTTCCTGCTGCAGGTGGACATGAAGGGCGCGGTCGACAAGAAACTCGACAGCCTGGCCGGCGACGCGCGCACCCTGCTGCGCGACAAGGGCATCCGCCACGGCGGCATCGACCGCGACGGCGAGCGCCTGACGGTGCGCTTCAACAATGCCGACGACGCTGCCAAGGCGCGTGGCATCCTTGCCGACAACCTGCGCGAACTGGCCTTCGCGCCGGACGGCAACAATATCTCCGGCGTGTTCACCGACGCCGCGCGCAAGGCCGTGCAGGACTCGGCGGTCAAGCAGAACATCACCACCCTGCACAACCGGGTCAACGAACTCGGCGTGGCCGAACCGGTGATCCAGCAGCAAGGCGCCGACCGCATCGTGGTGCAGCTGCCTGGCGTGCAGGACACCGCCAAGGCCAAGGACATCATCGGCCGCACCGCCACGCTGGAAGCCCGCCTGGCCGATCCCGACGCGCCGCGCGCGCCGCGCCCGGGCGACCCGATCCCGTTCGGCAGCGAGCTGTTCACGCAAGGCAACGGCGCCCCGGTGGTGCTCAAGAAGCAGGTCATCTTCACCGGCGACCGCATCGAGAGCGCCTCGGCGGGCTTCGACCACAACCAGCGCCCCTCGGTCAATATCAAGCTCGATGCCCAGGGCGGGCGCGTGCTGCGCGACGTATCGCGCGAGAACATCGGCAAGCCGATGGGCATCGTGCTGTTCGAGAAGGGCAAGGGCGAAGTGCTGACGGTGGCGACGATCCAGTCCGAACTGGGCTCGAGCTTCCAGATCACCGGCTCGTACTCCACCGAAGCCGCCAACGACCTGGCCCTGCTGCTGCGCGCCGGCTCGCTGGCCGCGCCGATGGAAATCATCGAAGAGCGCACCATCGGCCCGTCGCTGGGCGCGGACAACATCAAGAAGGGCTTTGACTCGGTGGCCTACGGCTTCAGCGCCATCGCCATCTTCATGGTGCTGTACTACATGCTGTTCGGCGTGTTCTCGGTGGCCGCGCTGGCCATCAACCTGCTGCTGCTGGTGGCGGTGCTGTCGATGCTGCAGGCCACGCTGACCCTGCCGGGCATCGCCGCTATCGCGCTGGTGCTGGGCATGGCCATCGACGCCAACGTGCTGATCAACGAGCGCATCCGCGAAGAGCTGCGCGCGGGCGCTTCGCCGCAGGTCGCCATCGCCACCGGCTTCGACCGCGCCTGGGCCACCATCCTTGACTCGAACGTGACCACGCTGATCGCCGGCCTGGCGCTGCTGGCCTTCGGTTCGGGCCCGGTGCGCGGCTTTGCCGTGGTCCACTGCCTGGGCATCCTGACCTCGATGTTCTCGGCGGTGTTCTTCAACCGCGGCCTGGTCAACCTCTGGTACGGCCGCAAGAAGAAGCTGCAGAGCGTGGCGATCGGCCAGATCTGGAAGCCGGGCTCGGACAGCCAGGGCACCGTCACCAAGTAAGCATCGGGACAGCATCAAGGCGGCCGCGCCAGGCGCGCGGCCGCCAAACAGCACAAGAACGGCAGCAAGGGCTGCCGTACAGAACAGGATTCAACATGGAATTCTTCCGCATCCGGCGCGACATTCCGTTCATGAAGCACGCGTTGGTCTTCAACGTGATTTCCTTCCTGACGTTTGCCGCGGCCGTGTTCTTCCTCTGGCACAAGGGCCTGCACCTGTCGATCGAGTTCACCGGCGGCACGGTGATGGAGGTCAACTACCAGCAGACCGCCGATCTCGAGAAGATCCGTGGCCAGGTCGGCAAGCTCGGCTATACCGACGTGCAGGTGCAGAACTTCGGCACCTCGCGCGACGTGATGATCCGCCTGCCGCTGCAGAAGGGCCCGGACGGCAAGCCCGTCACCTCGGCCCAGCAGAGCGAGCAGGTCATGGGCGCGCTGCAGGCCGCCACGCCTGAAGTCAAGCTGCAGCGCGTGGAATTCGTCGGCCCGCAGGTGGGCAAGGAACTGGCCACCGACGGCCTGCTGGCGCTGCTGTGCGTGGTGGCCGGCATCGTGATCTACCTGTCGTTCCGCTTCGAATGGAAGTTCGCGGTGGCGGGCATCATCGCCAACCTGCACGACGTGGTGATCATCCTCGGCTTCTTCGCCTTCTTCCAGTGGGAGTTCTCGCTGTCGGTGCTGGCGGCGATCCTGGCGGTGCTGGGCTACTCGGTCAACGAGTCGGTGGTGATCTTCGACCGGATCCGCGAGAACTTCCGCAAGTACCGCAAGATGAGCACGCACGAGATCATCGACAACGCGATCACCAGTACCATCTCGCGGACCATCATCACCCACGGCTCGACCGAAATGATGGTGTTGTCGATGTTCTTCTTCGGCGGTCCCACCCTGCACTACTTCGCGCTGGCGCTGACCGTCGGTATCCTGTTCGGCATCTACTCCTCGGTGTTCGTCGCCGCGGCGCTGGCCATGTGGTTCGGCGTCAAGCGCGAGGACCTGGTCAAGGGCGAGAAGAAGCCGGGCGAAATCGACCGCGACGACCCGAACTACGGCGCGCAGGCCTGACGGCCCCGGGCCTGGCTCGCGACCATGAAAAATGGGCACCTCCGGGTGCCCATTTTCTTGCCCTGCCGCCTGCGCGGCGCGGCACTGCCCGGATCAGAACTGCTCGATCCACACCGCAAGGCGGTCCGTCGAGAATTCCGTCGTGCGCGCGGCAACGCGGCAGACGATGACATCGCCCTCGCGCGCGGCCTTGAGCGCGCCGCCCGCCTCTTCCAGCCATAGCAGCCCGGCAAGCCAGACGGCGTGCTGCGCCGAGACTTCCTTCTTGACCGGCTCGCCGAGGTATTCGGCCAGCGCAGCAGGCCGGGTCCAGACCAGCGCATCGCCATCGCGGCGCACCGCCGCGGCGCCTTCGCCCGTGGACGGTACTTCAGCCAGCACGTCGGCCAGCACCGTGACTGCGTCGCCTGCGCCGCGCCCGGCAAAGCGCGTGCGCAGCGCGGCGAGCTGCGCCGCCACCGCGAAGCCGAAGCCACCGCTGCGCCGGCTTTCCGCCGCCACCAGATCAGCGTAGTCCATCAGCAGCCAGTCCGGCTCGGGGTTCTGCACGCCGGCCAATGCGGCCGATGCCAGGTAGGTCTCGACCGGCTGGAAGCGATCCGTGCCGATCAGGCTGGCCACCAGTGCGCGCACCAGCCCCACGCGCGTGGCGACGGTCTGCTTCTGCAGCACGCTCAGCTTCTCGCGCACGAGCTGGTCGCGCTCCTTGCGCAGGCCCGCCATCTCGAGCGCCTGCTTGAGCTCCATGCGCAGTGCGGTGATGTCCCACGGCTTCTTGATGTAGCGATGGATCTGGCCTTCGTTGACGGCCGCGACGGTATGCTCGATCTCCGAATAGGCAGTGGTCAGGATACGCACGATATGCGGGTAGCGCTCGCGCGCGTAGCGCAGCAGCTCGTTGCCGTATTCGCCCGGCATGCGCTGGTCGGAAACCAGCACCGCCAGGCTGTCGGCGTGCGCATCCAGCAGCGCCTTGCCTTCTTCAACCGAGCCGCCGGTCACGACTGGCGCCAGGGCGCCGATGGCACGCTGGAAATACTTGACCGCCGTGGCTTCGTCATCGACGAACAGAATCGCCGGTGATGGTGCCTGCGTGGCATTCGGTTCGTTCATCGATCACTCCTATGCATTCGACTCTTTGTATTGGGGAAATCCAGCGTTACGGTGGTACCGGCCCCGGCCATCGATTCGATCCGGATACCGCCACCGAAAGACTGCATCACACGGTTGCAGAAAATCATGCCCAGGCCATTGCCACCGGTGCTCGCGTGGGTAGTAACCGGGTCCACCAGAAGGCGCCCCATCACCTCCGGCGGGATGCCCGGGCCGTTGTCGCAAATACGGATCGCGGCCTCGGGCTCGGCCGTCACCACGAAACGCAGCGAAGGCCCGTCGATGCCGTCGAGCGCACGCAGCGCATTGGACAGCAGCGACGACAGCACCAGCGCCACGCAGTTGGGCAACGTGCGCACGGCAAAATCTTCTTGCAGTTCAACCTGCACCCACTCCCGCTGCGCTCCCGCAAACGGGTAGGTATCGAGCAACGCGGCGATCAGCCCGCCGGCGGTCACTTCACGGCTGGCGGTGGCCTGCGTGCTCGGCCGGCTGCCGCTGCTGCGCACCGACTGCAGGAACGACGAGATCACCGCCAGGCAATACTGTGCGTTGTCGTGCATCGCGCTGGCCGCCTGGCCGATCTCGGTCTGGCGCTGCGGATTGTATTCCGCCACGATCCGGCTTTCGATACCGCGCGCAAAATTTGCGATCGCCGCCAGCGGCGTGTTGAGTTCGTGCGCCAGGAAGGCCAGCGTCTCGTCGATGGCCATCAGGCGCTGGTGGCGCATCGAGCGTTCGCGATAGCGCTCCGCCGCCATGCGCAGCGCGTCGCGCACCTGGCTGAGCCCGAGCGGCTTCTCCAGGATTCGGAAGACCTCGCCGGTATTGACCGTCTGCAGCAGCATGTCCTTGTCGGCATAGGCCGTCACCAGCATGCGCACGATCTGCGGATATTCGAGCGCGATCTGGCGCAGCAGGTCGCCGCCGTCGCGCCCGGGCATGCGGAAGTCCGTCACCAGCACCGCCACGCGCGCGCCCTCGCGGCGCAGGATGCCGATCGCCTCGTCCGCGCCGCTGGCGACCAGCACCTCGTACTCCGCACCGACCGCGCGGGCAAAATACTTGCATGCCATCTCTTCGTCATCGACGTAGAGCACGGTAAGCCGGGGTTGCCTGGCGTCGCTCATGGCATTCTCAGTCGGCGCGCGGCAGGTCGAAGCTGAACGAGGCCCACTTGCCCAGTTCGCTCTCGGCGAACAGGACCCCGCCGTGGCGTTCGACCACCGCATAGCTGATGGACAGGCCAAGGCCAAGGCCCTGACCCACTTCGCGCGTGGTGAAGAACGGCTCGAACACGCGCGCCAGGTGTTCGGCGGCGATGCCCGGTCCGTTGTCCTTCACGGTCACGTGCAGGCGGCGCTCGACCCACTTCACCGTGGTGTGGATCGCCGGGCTTTGCGTGCCGGCCTTGCGCATCGCTAGCGCAGCGTTTGAAAACAGGTTGATCAGCACGCCGATCACGGCGGCCTCGTCGCCCAGCACCAGCGTGTCGGCCGGCAGCTCGCGCGTGACGGCCACGCCGCGCAGTTCATGCGCGGTGAGCCGGATCGAGGAATCGAGCGCCTTTTCGAACAGGAACGGCGTGCCCTCGGCCTCGGCGCCCGGCTTGCGATAAGCGAAGGTCTTCAGGTCCGACACGATATGCTGGATACGCTGCATGCCCTGCTTGGCGTCGACCAGGCACTCCTGCAGCATCGGCTCGTTCTTGGCCACCGGCTCCTCCATCGCGACCTCGATCGCCATCAGGCAGAAGTTCACCGGGTTGTTGACCTCGTGCAGCAGGCCTGCGGCCAGCGTACCGATGGCGGCCATCTTTTCCTGCTGCAGCATCTGGCCCTTGATGTCGACCAGCTTGCGGTTGATCACCTCGAGCTCGCCGTTTTTTTCCGCAACCTCGGCCTTGAGGCGGAACAGCATGAAGCGCGCGCGCTCGTTGAAGAAGGTGTAGACCGCACTGGCCGCGGCGGCGAACAGCAGGAACAGCGAATTGACGATGAAGGTGCCGGCCGGCTCGACCCCGCCGGGATGGAACAGGCAGGCCAGCAGGTAGAACAGGTAGGAGAGCAGCCCGAACACCAGGTTCTGCCACAGGCCGAACGGCAGCGCGATGCCGGACGCGAAGATGGCCAGGTTCAGGCCCACGTAGTATGGCGACTCCACGCCGTCGGTGTGCCAGATCATCCACGAGATCATGATCTGCGGCAGCAGCAGCCAGGACAAGGTCAGCCACGGCGCGAAGCGGCGGCCCGCCGAGCTGTACAGCATCATCACGATGCCGGCGATCAGCAGCGACACCAGCACCCGCGCCACCGCGAACGGTGCCTGCAATTGCGGGTACTGGCCGTAGTCCAGTCCCACGCCGAGCAGCACCAGCACGATGGCGGTATAGGCCCCGCCACGGCTGAAGGCGAGGCGGAAGTCCGCCAGCTCTGTCTGGTAACCCGCATAAAGTTGATTCGTGCTCATGTCTGGGCAGGCTGCTCGGTTTTCAGAACGGTGTTTCAGAGAATGTTCGCTTCCGCGAACACGTTGACGCCGGTCTGGTCGACGTAGAGCTTGTGTGCACGGGATTGCTCGGGCAGCAGCATACTCATCCTCGCCTCGTCGCGGTAGATCAGGTACCACTCAAGCAGGTGTTCCATGCCGAATTTCTCTGGATTGGCCGAGTGGACGTTGGTCACCAGCAACTGCCCGCCGGGGCGCGTGCGCGCGGCGAAGTAGCTGAGCAAGCGGGCGCAGACCTTGTCCGACAGGTAGTCGAACAGGCCCGCGCAGTACACCGCATCGAACTCGCGCAGGCTGGCGTCGTCCGGCGAAATCTTGCGCTTGAGCAGTTCGTGCACCGACTGGTGCACCATCTCCACCGACACCTTGTGCCCTGCCTCGCCGGCCGAGCGCTCGATCGAGGCCTTGGTGTAGGCCAGGGTCTCTTCGCTGAAATCGACCAGCTGGAACGACAGCATCTCGGGCTGCGCATACTCGCGCGCGAAGCGCTGGATCTCGAAGGCCGGGCCGCAGCCCACGTTGAGCACGCGGAACGGCCGCCCGGCCGCGCGCGCGGCATCGGCCTGGCGCGAGAGGAAATCGACCAGCAGGTCGATGCGGTTGCGGTGGGCGGTCGCCACGGCGGCCTTGAGGAAGGCCGTATTGACGATCTGGAAGTAGGTGGTCGGGCCCTGCTGCGGATCGCTCAGGATCTGGTTCACCATCTCGTAGTCGCCGGCATAGCCGAGCGGCTTGGTGAAGGTGCGGTAGACGAACGGCGCGCGCAGCAGCAGCGGGTGCAGCGCAGACTGCGCGTAAGTGCGGTGCACCGGCGCGATCTCCGCGTCGACCTGTTCGGCCTCGCCCTCGAGCCGGTCCAGGTAGGTCTTGGTCTTGAGCATGATCGGCGTGGCCAGCTCGTAGAACACGTCCTCGCGCAGCCGCCCGTCGACCTTCGGCAGGTTCTCGGTCAGGTCCACCTGCTCGACCCAGCGCGAGACTTCGGAGAGGAAGGCGCGCATTTCGTTGACCACGATCTGGTAGTCGCGCCGGATGTTGAAGCGCGCGTCCCAGTCGTTGATGAACAGTTCGGCTTCCCGCCCCACCGACTTGGGCTCGTTGGGCAGGTCGCTCAGCTCGCGCCACTCGTCGATGAGCGTCAGCGACACCACCGCGGTGAGGCCGGTATTCACCAGGCTCATCACCACCGCCTTGCCCAGGTAGGCGTTCTTGCTTCCCATGCGCACACTCAGCTCGCTCAGCACCTCGCTGACCTGGACGATCGAGTATGGATTGTAGATTTCCATCACCAGAGCTTTTCTCTGGAGATTGATAATTGTGCCCCGCACCTGCTCGCCCTGCGAGTTGCGGAAACTGACCACCGGATCGATTTGCGTTTGGGAGTACACGGTATTGCGCCAGAGAAATCCGAGAAACGCTGCCGGCCGTCCAGTCCTTGTCGACTGGCCGGGTACAGCTCGTAGGGCAAGGGGATCGCTACGATCGCTACGCTAGGCCGGCATCAAGGGGTACTGCTGGGATACATGTCGGTAATCGGTTGCGGGCATTGGCGTCCTCGACTGGCAGGCACGCACGCGACTACACCCTGGTAACTGTGAGCGAGGAAGTGGCTGAGATTGTTGACTGGATGAGACTGTAACTGATTCCTGTCGAATCATTGTACTGTGGGCATCAGGTGCGGACAACATAACCTGGCACGCACCGGCCGGCAAACGAAAAAGGCCGGGGATCGCTCCCCGGCCTCTCTCGTGCTGCGCGCCGGGACCATGTCCCGGGCGTGAGCGCGCGCTTATTCCGCCTTCACGCCTTCGACCTGGATGGCCAGCTTGACGTCGGGCTTGAAGCCCATCTTCACGCCATAGTCGATGCCGAAGTCGGCGCGGTTGATGGTGCCGACGGCGTCGGCGCCGCAGGCTTCGCGCTTGAGCATCGGGTGCTGGATGCACTTGAATTCACGGATTTCCAGCTTGACCGGCTTGGACACGCCGTGCAGCGTCAGCACGCCGTCGACTTCGGTCGGGACGTCGCCGTTGAACTTGGAGAACTTGCCCTTGTAGGTGGCTTCCGGGAAGGCCTCGACGTTGAACATGTCCGGGCCCTTCACGTGCTGGTTCAGCTTGGCGTTGCCGAAGTCGACCGAAGCCGGATCGATCTTGACGTCGAGCGAGCCGGTCTTGGCCGCGCGATCCAGCGTCACGGTGCCGCTGGACTTTTCGAACTTGCCGCGCCAGACGGACAGGCCGCCCAGGTGGTCGGCTTCGAAGCTCGGGTAGGTGTGGGTGGGATCCAGGTTGTAGGTCACCGTGTTGGCCGAAGCCACGCCGAAGGCGGCGCTGGCGGAAATGGCCGCGGCGGCGGCGAGGATGGTACGCAGTTTCATGAGAGCTCCCGGCAAAAAGTTGGGGATGAACAGCAAAGCGATAGCAGCGAAGGCAAGCGCGAAGCGCTTACTTCCTGGCCGCCGTCACGATATGGAACTTGATCTGGACATCGTCGGCGACAACGGAAGTATCCTTCCATTCGCCGTCGCCGATATTGAACACGGTACGCTTGATCGGCAGCACACCGTCGAACACCTGGCCGCCGCCGTCCTGGCGATAGCTCGCCGGCACCACCACGTCCAGGGTCTTGCCCTTGATGGTGAGCTTGCCCGCCACCTCGTACTTGCCGGCGGCGCCGGTCTTGATGCTGGTCGACTGGAACACCGCCTTGGGGAATTTGGCCGCGTTGAACCAGTCTGCGCCCTTGACCTCCTTGGTGGTTTCGGCGTCGCCGATCTCGAAGCTCGACACGTCGATCTCGATCTTGGCCGAGGAGGCAGCCAGCTGCGCGGGATCGAAGGTCACCGTCGCATCGAATTTCTTGAACTTGCCTTCCATCGGCACGCCGATCTGGCGGGCGGTCGCGGTCACCGTGCTCTTGGCGGCATCGACCTGGGCCCAGGCGAGATTGGCGCCGATGCCGGCGACAGCCAGGGTGGCGGCCATCAGGAGCGCGCTCGGGCGGGGAATGCGTTTCATCAAAGACTCCTGTCGCTAGGAGGGCAATGCCCTCGGTCAGTTTTTCAGATGGTGTTTCGGGTTGCTGCGTTGCTACGTTGCGCGCCGCTTTACTTCAGGAACGGCAGCATGCGCGCCAGCGTGCCGTCGCGTTCGATGAACTGGTGCTTGATCGCCGCGGCCGCGTGGATCACGACGATGGCTGCCATCAGGTAGTTCAGCCAGATATGGGCCTGCTTGAGGATTTCCTTGAGTGCGTCGTTCGGCTCGATCAGCGACGGCAGCGGCAGGACACCCAGGTAGACCACCGGCACGCCGGCCGCGCAGCTGTACAGGTAGCCGGTGATGGGCACCACCACGATCAGCACGTACAGCAGCATATGCGCGCCGTGCGCCGCGGCGGCCTGCCAGGCGGGGGTACCCGCGGCGGGCGCCGGCGCCCGGTGGGTGGCGCGCCACAGCACGCGCAGCACGGCGATGGCGAACACCGTCACGCCCAGCCACTTGTGCCACGAGAACAGCTTGAGCTTGAGCATCGACAGCCCCGGAATGCTGGTCATGTACAGGCCAAGCCCGAAGGCGGCGAAGATCAGCAAGGCGATGATCCAGTGCAGACCGATCGCGGTTGCCCCGTAGGCGGATGCGGACAACTGTGGTGAGGCCCCGGCGCGGGCGCCGGTCTTGATTTGAGAATGCATGTAAAACCCCTGCCCGTCACGGGCGTTCGTATGGCGCGTTCGTATGGCGCGTTCGTATGGCGCGTTTGTGTGGAGCGTTTGTGTCGAGCGTTTTATCGGCGCATGCAAAAAGGCGACGGCATGCAGATGACCATCAGCCTCTGGATTCTCGCATTATTGTGCCGTACGCATGAGGCCGAGCGGTCCGAAATTCATGGAATCATTCAAACCATTTGAAGTGACATTTCGCCGCGGCGGTCGCCAGACGAAAAAACCACCCCGCAGGGTGGCTTCTTTTGTTGTCCCGGTGCCGGCCGGCGGGCCGGACAGCGCGCGAGATCAGGCGGCCGAAATGCCTTCGGCAAGGCTCACGGCGCGCCCGATGTAGCTGGCCGGCGTCATCTCCAGCAGCAGCTTCCTGGCGTCCTCGGGAATCGCCAGGCCGCCGATGAAGGTCTGCAGCGCCTCGCGCGAAATGCCCTTGCCGCGCGTGAGCTCCTTGAGCTGCTCATACGGATTGGGCACGCCGAAGCGGCGCATCACGGTCTGCACCGGCTCGGCCAGCACTTCCCAGCAATTGTCGAGGTCTTCGTTCAGGCGCTCCGGGTTGGTTTCCAGCTTGCCCAGGCCGCGCAGGCAGGCCTCGTAGGCCAGCAGGCTGTAGCCAAGGGCCACGCCCATGTTGCGCAGCACGGTGGAGTCGGTCAGGTCGCGCTGCCAGCGCGACAGCGGCAGTTTTTCCGACAGGTGGCGCAGCACCGCGTTGCCCAGGCCCAGGTTGCCTTCCGAGTTCTCGAAATCGATCGGGTTGACCTTGTGCGGCATGGTCGACGAGCCGATCTCGCCGGCCTTGGTCCTCTGCTTGAAGTAGCCCAGCGAGATATAGCCCCAGACGTCGCGGTTCAGGTCGATCAGGATGGTGTTGGCGCGGGCGACGGCGTCGAACAGCTCGGCCATGTAGTCGTGCGGCTCGATCTGGATGGTGTACGGGTTGAAGGTCAGGCCCAGGCGCGCTTCGATCACCTGTTTCGAGAACGCCTCCCAGTCGAACGACGGATAGGCCGACAGGTGCGCGTTGTAGTTGCCCACCGCGCCGTTCATCTTGCCCAGCAGCTCCACGCGCTGGATGCGCTCGATGGCACGGCCCAGGCGAGCGGCCACATTGGCCATTTCCTTGCCCAGCGTGGTCGGGCTGGCCGGCTGGCCATGGGTGCGCGACAGCATCGGCTGGCGGGCGTTGGCATGTGCCAGTTCGACCAGGCGCGCGTGCACGCGCTGCAGCGCCGGCACCACCACGCCATCGCGCGCGCCCTTGAGCATCATGCCGTGCGAGGTGTTGTTGATGTCTTCCGAGGTGCAGGCGAAATGGATGAACTCGCTCGCGGCTTCCAGCTCGGCATTGCCCTTGACCTGCTCCTTGAGCCAGTACTCGACCGCCTTGACGTCGTGGTTGGTGACGGCCTCGATCTCCTTGATGCGCGCGGCGTGCGCTTCGGAGAAGTTGTCCACCAGGGCCAGCAGCGCGGCCTCGGATGCCGGCGAGAACTTCGGCATGTCGGGCAGGCCGGCCTGCGACAGCGCGATCAGCCAGTGCACTTCCACCTTGACGCGGTTGCGCATGAAGGCCGCTTCCGAAAGCCACTCGCGCAGCGCATCGGCCTTGGAGGCATAGCGGCCGTCGATGGGGGACAGGGCGGTGAGCGGGGAGAGCGAGGAGGAAGACATGCTGGAAGACCGGAAGGAAGGGAAAAGACGGTGGTCTGGCGCAAACCGGCGCAAAAATGGCCGGCACGCGCCGCGAAGACCCGCGACAAGCCGCAAAAGAGACCAATCAGGCGCGCCGGCCGACCGGCGGCGCGGCGGAAAGCGGGCATTTTACCATCGCGGCCGCCGTTCTGTGGCCGCCGGCATGGCGGTGGCGCGGTGGCGCGTATCGGCACCACGACACCCGCACGGAGATGGTGCGCGGCCATCATATGTATGGCACCGGGCACGGGTATACTCGCGCTCGCCGATCCGCTAGCCTGTTATGAAGTGCATCGGGCATGCCGGCCGGACGCCTCCAGCGCGGTCCGTCGTGCCAGAGGGCGCCGATGCACTTCATAACAAGCTCGAGGGGAGTCCATGAAGCTGTACGCATCGCAAACCAGTCCCTACGCGCGCAAGGTGCGCGTGGTGATGGCAGAGAAGAAGATCGATTACCAGATGGTCGAGGTGGACGTGTGGTCGCCCGACACCACCATCGGCCAGTTCAACCCGCTCGGCAAGGTGCCTTGCCTGGTGATGGAAGACGGCGGCGCGATCTTCGATTCGCGCGTGATCGTCGAATACGTCGATACGCTGACGCCGGTCAGCCGGATGATCCCGCAAGGCGCCCGCGAACGCGTGGAAGTACGCTGCTGGGAAGCGCTGGCCGACGGCCTGCTCGACGCCGCCCTGCTGGCGCGCCTGGAGCATACCCAGCGCGAACCCGAGCAGCGCAGCGAGCGCTGGGTCAAGCGCCAGCTCGGCAAGATCGACTCGGCGGTGGCGGCCATCGCCGACGGCCTGGCCGACCGCCCGTGGTGCTGCGACAACCACTACTCGCTGGCCGACGTGGCGGTTGGCTGCGCGCTCTCGTACCTGGACTTCCGCTTCCCGGACATCGCCTGGCGCGAGCGTCATCCGCGCCTGGCCGTGTATCAGGACAAGCTGGGCAAGCGCCAGTCGTTCATCGATACCGAGCCGCCGCGCGCGTAGGCACGCGGGCGCATCAGCGCGCCGGGCGACCGGCGCGCCCAGCTACCGGATGATGCCGCCACCGAGGCAGACATCGCCCTGGTACAGCACTGCCGACTGGCCCGGCGTCACCGCCCACTGCGCCTCGGCAAACCCCAGCCGCAGCGCGTCTCCCTCCAGCGCCGACACCGAGCACGGCGCATCGCTCTGCCGGTAGCGTGTCTTGGCCGATAGCGCGGTGCCCACCTGCGGGCCCTCGCCGGCCACCCACGACAGGTCCGCGGCATCGAGCGCCGGCGTCAGCAGCCACGGATGATCGTGGCCCTGCACCACATACAGCGTATTGCTCGCCATATCCTTGCGCGCCACGTACCAGGCGTCGCCGCTGCCTTCGCGGCTGCCGCCCAGGCCGATGCCCTTGCGCTGGCCCAGCGTATAGAAGGCCAGGCCGATGTGCTGGCCGACTTCCTTGCCGTCCGGCGTCTTCATCGGGCCGGGGCTGGTGGGCAGGTAGCGGTTGAGGAAATCGCGGAAAGGCCGCTCGCCGATAAAGCAGATGCCGGTCGAATCCTTCTTCTTCGCGTTGGGCAGGCCGATCTCGGCGGCAATCTCGCGCACGCGCGTCTTGGGCATCTCGCCCAGCGGGAACAACGTGCGCGAGAGCTGCGCCTGGTTCAGGCGGTGCAGGAAATAGCTCTGGTCCTTGGTGTGATCGAAGGCCTTGAGCAGTTCGAAGCGGCCGTTCGCGGCCTGGCGCACGCGCGCATAGTGGCCCGTGGCGATGGTGTCCGCGCCCAGCGACATGGCGTGGTCGAGGAAGGCCTTGAACTTGATCTCAGCGTTGCACAGCACGTCGGGATTGGGCGTGCGGCCGGCCGAGTATTCGCGCAGGAAATCGGCGAACACGCGGTCCTTGTACTCGGCGGCGAAGTTGACGGCTTCCACGTCCACGCCGATCAGGTCGGCCACCGAGACGACATCGAGCCAGTCCTGCCGGGTCGAGCAATATTCGCTGTCGTCGTCGTCCTCCCAGTTCTTCATGAACAGGCCGATCACCTCGTAGCCCTGCTGCTTGAGCAGCCACGCGGTCACCGAGGAGTCGACGCCACCCGACATGCCCACCACCACGCGCTTGCCGCTCATGACGCGGCTCCGCCGGCCGGTGCGTGCGTCGCCGCGGTCACCGAGGGGTGGGTGAAAAGCGCGTCGAGCGCGAAGCGCTTGCCGGCCAGGTAGTCTTCCATGCAGGCCAGCACCAAGGGCGTGCGATGGCGCTCGGGGCAGGCGCGGATCTCATCCGCGCTCATCCACACCGTGCGCACGATGCCGACGTCGAGCTGGCGCCCGGCATCGAGCGCGCCCAGCTCGC
Organism: Cupriavidus sp. 05T41; assembly: GCF_056396525.1. NCBI lineage: Bacteria > Pseudomonadati > Pseudomonadota > Betaproteobacteria > Burkholderiales > Burkholderiaceae > Cupriavidus > Cupriavidus sp. 05T41. Next base: position 122,530 of record NZ_JBFTLQ010000012.1, on the reverse strand, counting down.
CGGTGAAGGCAAAGCGCACATAAGTGATGTCGCCGCCCGGCCGCGCCGTGCTGCCCGCCGACCCGGAATGCGCCATATAGCAGCCCAGCAGCGCGCGCGGCTCGAAGGTGTGCGCGGTTTCCTCCAGCGTCTCGCGGATGACCGCATGCACCAGGCTCTCGCCGGGATCGAGGTGGCCGGCAGGCTGGTTCAGCCGCAGGCCGTCGGGGGTTTCTTCTTCCACCAGCAGGAAACGGCCGCCGCGTTCGATGACCGCGGCGACGGTGACGCTGGCTTTCCAGTCGTGTGACATGATGCACAAAATTTAGGCAATCCGGCATTCTACCGGTTGCCGCACTTTCGCGCATCCAGGCCGTCCGCCTCGCCGCGGCGCCCGGCCCGTCACGCAGGCTGCAAAGTGCACTCCACTTCTCGCGCGGAAGGCAGCAGGTCGATCGCATGCTCGAGCCGTTCGCGCAGCGCCGCGCTGGCCGGCATCAGCGGCCGCCTGACCTCCGCGCCGGCCAGTCCGCACAAGGCGAGCGCGGCCTTGACCGGCGCGGGATTGGGCTCGGAAAACAACAGCGCGATCAGCGGCGCCAGGCGCGCGAACAGGGCGCGCGCCGCCTCGTGCCGGCCGTCCGCGGCCAGTTGCACCAGGCGCACGAACAGGTCGGTGCGGATATGCGCGCTGGCCGGCACCACGCCGTCGCCGCCACCCAGCAGATGGCCGAGGATGGCCTCGTCCTCGCCGCAGAACACCGAGAGCGCTTCGCAGCCGGCAAGCGCGCGCAGCCCCGCCGCATCGCACTCCTTGACCGCCACGATGCGCGGATGCGCGGCCAGGCGCCGCACCAGCGCGGGCGACAGGCTGCAGCCGGTGCGGCGCGGTACGTTGTAGAGCATCAGCGGCCGCCAGGTAGCGTCGGCCACGCGCTCGAAATGCCAGGCAATGCCATCGTCGCCCGGGCGCAGGTAGTACGGCGGCGGCACCAGGTAGCCGGCCAGGTCGAAGGCGTCGAGCTGGCGCACCTGCTCGCACACGCCGCGGGTATCCACGCCGCCCACGCCGGCCATCACCGGCAGCGCGCCATTGACTGCTTCGAGCACCGCGGCGGTGAACATCAGCCGCTCCGCTGGCGAGAGCAGTGCGCCCTCCCCCGTGGTGCCGAGGATGACGAGACCGTCCACCCCGCTGGCCACATAGTGCGCGGCCAGGCGCTGCGCGCAGGGCAGGTCCAGCTCGCCGCCTTGCAGCGGCGTCACCATCGGCAGCCACAGCCCGGTGCCGCCCGGCTTGCGCAGGCGGCCCGCTTCCTGCTCAGTGCGCGGCATGGTCTTGCCCCAGCACAGTGGTCACGCCGAACTCGGCGGCAGGCAGCGCCATCATGATGGCGTGCATGGCGGCATCGCGGCCACCGCGCTCGACCTCCACATGCACGGTGGTCTCGCCGTGGCGGTGGTCCACCTCGACCACATAGATGCGCGCCAGCTTGCCGATCGCCGCGTGCAGCGACTGGCGCAGCGCGAAGACCTGGCCCGAGGCCACTGCCAGGCGCAGGCGGATCCATGCGCATGCGGTGTCGGCGGCGTTCGCCGCGGCGTTGTCGATGCCGGATACGGGTTGCGCGGGACGCGCGGCGCCGCGCCCGGTGCGCGTGGCTTCGGTGCGCGCCGATGCGGCGCGGGCGGACTGCGTGCGGGAAGGACGGCGCGGCACGGAAACGAAGGCCACGGCAAGGCTCGACTGTCGCATATGGGCTGGACCCGTGTGAAACGGGTCGTCTGTTGTAGATGGAACCATGCTAGGCAGGCGGGCCTCAAGTTGATGCAATGATTGCCGCCGGCGTCATCAAGAAGTCATCAAAAGGCCGCGCTCAGAATGTCTTGGTGAGCGAAGCGAACGCGGCGGCCCGCCCGATATAGCGCCCGGACGTGTTGGTGTAGACCGAGTGGTGGGCGTTGGTGTCGATATAGGCGAGCGCCAGCGCGAAGCCCTTGCCCAGGTCCTTGGTCAGCCCGAGCCTCCAGTCGGTGTACGAGGCATCGGTGACATTGCGCACGTCCTGGTAGCCCACGTGCGCGTTCAGCGTCAGGTCCCACACATTGAGCGGCACGTTGGCGCTGAGGTCGATATAGGAGCTGTACTTGCTGTTGGCGAAGCCGAACAGGTTGGTCAGCGCCTGCGAGTACTTCAGGAACACGGGGCCGTAACCAGCGCCGATATATAGCTCCGTGGTGTAGGGGCGCGTGAAGCCGTTCGGGTAGTCGCCCGGATAGTAGTACTGCAGCACGCCCAGGTCGTAGTTCCACTCCAGCCCTGCCAGCGTCACGGTGTTCTTGAAGCCGCCGTAGAAATCCATCTCGATCGGTGCCGAGACCTGCGGGTTGCTGTCGCTGAGCCAGCTGATGCTCGAGTTCCAGTTGCCGAGGTAGAAGCCGCTCGAATGCGCGTAGTCGAAGCCGCCCTGGATGGCCGGGCGACGGTTGGTCTGCATCAGGCCGCGGTAGCGGTATTCGCTGGCGACGGTCACGTTGGCCGTGAACGTGTGCGGCGAGGCTTCGGCGTCGGGTGTGCTCTGGGCATGGGCACCGGACACGCCGCAGAAAAGGGCGGCGCCGGACAGGAAGACGGCGCAGGCGCGCGGAGCAGCAAGGCGGAAGACAGTCATGGATTGCTTGGCAGGAAACAGGGAGGTCGATCGGAATAGCGCCATCGGCGCGGTGGCGCGGCACGGGCCGCGCAGCGACCCGAACAGTACGGGAGCGCATCTCAAATCGGTGTCAAGAAAACGGGGGCACGCCAAGCGATCACATAAAGACGGGGGCCAGTCATGCACCACCCGGATAGCCGCCATGCGCCATGCGGACTTGTTGCGCAAAAGCCGAACGGCCGGTCACCACGGATCGTCAGATTCCTGTAAGCTGCGAAAAAATTGTGCGCTGCGCCCAGCTTCGGCTGTGCGCGCGGGAAAACACAAAGGGCTCAGGACGTCCGCCCGTAAATGCAGAGCAGCGGCATTGTCAGAATGAAACGAAGCGGTTCTGGTCGGGCGCTCCGACTGGATGTACATGTCGTACATCCCGTACATGTCGTACGTACGCAAGGCACGCGCGCCCCATCGCCAGAATCATTTTGACAGCGCCTCGAAGACGCCAGCAAAAGGAGAAATTGACGATGCACATCGGCATCCCGCAGGAGACGCGGGCAGGTGAGACTCGTGTCGCCGCAACCCCCGAGACGGTCAAGAAATACGTCGCGCAGGGCCATCAGGTTATCGTGCAATCGGGAGCTGGCGTGCGCGCCAGCCAGCCCGACTCAGCCTACGAGGCGGTCGGCGCCACCATCGGCACCGCGGCCCAGGCGCTGGGCGCGCAGCTCGTCCTGAAGGTGCGCGCACCGGACGACGCCGAGCTCGCGCTGATGAAGCCCGGCTCCGCGCTGGTCGGCATGCTCAACCCCTTCGATGCCGACAACAACGCACGCATGGCGCGCGCCACGCTGACCGCCTTCGCGCTCGAAGCCGCGCCGCGCACCACGCGCGCGCAGAGCATGGACGTGCTGTCCTCGCAGGCCAATATCGCCGGCTACAAGGCCGTGCTGGTCGCCGCTCACCATTACCAGCGCTTCATGCCGATGCTGATGACCGCCGCCGGCACCGTGAAGGCGGCGCGCGTGCTGATCCTCGGCGCCGGCGTGGCCGGCCTGCAGGCCATCGCCACGGCCAAGCGCCTGGGCGCGGTGATCGAAGCCTCCGACGTGCGCCCCGCGGTCAAGGAACAGATCGAGTCGCTGGGGGCCAAGTTCGTCGACGTGCCGTTCGTCACCGATGAAGAGCGCGAGATCGCCCAGGGCGTGGGAGGCTATGCGCGCCCGATGCCGCCGGACTGGATGCGCCGCCAGGCCGAACTGGTGCACGAGCGCGCCAAGGCCGCCGACATCGTCATCACCACCGCGCTGATCCCGGGCCGCCAGGCACCGGTGCTGCTCAAGGAAGAAACCGTCCAGGCCATGAAGCCGGGCTCGGTGGTGGTCGACCTGGCCGCGGCGCAGGGCGGCAACTGCCCGCTCACCGTGGCCGACGAAGTGGTGGAGCGCCACGGCGTCACGCTGATCGGCCATACCAACCTTGCCAGCATGGTGGCGGCCGACGCCTCGGCACTCTACGCGCGCAACGTGCTCGACTTCCTCAAGCTCGTCATCGACAAGGACGGCCAGTTCATACTGAACCTGGAAGACGACATCGTGGCGGCCTGCCTGATGTGCAAGGACGGACAAGTCGTCCGCGGCGCCAACTGAAGCGCGCAGGCGGGCCCGCCGCGGCCCGCTCGCTTTAGATTGGCGCCACGCGGTCCCGGCATGGCGCGCGGGCGTTCGCCGGCGCGGCCGGCACGTCCGGGCACCGGGAGCTTTGCAGCGGCCCGCGGGGCTTGCCCACGGGCTCACACAGCCACAACCAAGGACGCATCACCAATGCAACGCATCATGCTCCGCGCCAAGCTCCATCGTGTCACCGTGACACAGGCGGACCTCCACTACGAGGGCTCATGCGGCATCGACGAGGACCTGCTCGACGCGGCCGACATGAAGGAGTTCGAGAAGATCGAGTTGTACAACGTCAACAACGGCGAGCGTTTTTCGACCTACATCATCAAGGGCGCGCGCGGCACCGGCGAGATCTCGCTCAACGGCGCGGCCGCGCGGCGCGCGCACCTGGGCGACCATCTCATCATCTGCACCTACGCGCCGATGAGCGACGAAGAGATCGCCACCTACAAGCCGAAGGTCATCCTGGTGAACGACAACAACGGCATCAAGGAAATCAAGAAGGTGTAGGCGGCATGCGGCGGATCCGGCGAGCCAGCCGGTCCAGCCGTCCAGCCGTCCATACGTACGGACTTCGCGCGCCGCCGCCTGCGGCGGCGCGCACGCGAGAAGCAGACCGGCATCGGGCAGCACGGCCAGGTGCGCCGGGCCAGGCAGAAGAACACGGGACAACCGCGCAGCGAAGGCATTCAAGCAACGGAGGAGTAGGCGATGGAAATGGTGAACCACACGGTGATCAACCTGATCATCTTCGTGCTGGCGATCTACGTGGGGTACCACGTGGTCTGGACGGTAACGCCGGCCCTGCACACCCCGCTGATGGCCGTGACCAATGCGATCTCGGCCATCATCATCGTCGGCGCCATGCTGGCGGCCGGCCTGACCGAGGGCATGGTAGGACGCACCATGGGCACGCTGGCGGTGGCGCTGGCCGCCGTCAATGTGTTCGGCGGCTTCCTGGTGACCCAGCGCATGCTGGAGATGTTCAAGAAGAAGGAACCCAAGGCAAAGGCTGACGGCTCGGCCAAGGAGCACGGCAAATGAGCATGAATCTCGTCACCCTGCTCTACCTGATCTTCGGCGCGCTGGTGGTGGGCGGCGGCATCGGCGCCTACGTGGCGAAGAAAGTCGAGATGACCAAGATGCCCGAGCTGGTCGCGGCGATGCACTCGCTGATCGGCCTGGCGGCGGTGTTCATCGCGGTGGCCGCGGTGGCCGAACCGGCCGCCTTCGGCATCACGCCGGCGGGCTCGCACGACATCCCGCTGGGCAACCGCATCGAGCTGTTCATCGGCTGCTTCGTCGGTGCCATCACCTTCTCGGGCTCGGTGATCGCCTTCGGCAAGCTGGCCGGGCGCTACAAGTTCCGCCTGTTCCAGGGCGCGCCGGTGTCCTTCCCCGGCCAGCACATGCTCAACCTGCTGCTGGCGGTGGCGATGATCGGCTTCGGGGTGATCTTCTTCCTGTCGCAGAGCTGGCTGCCCTTCGTGGTGATGCTGGCGATCGCCTTCGTGCTGGGCGTGCTGATCATCATCCCGATCGGCGGCGCCGACATGCCGGTGGTGGTGTCGATGCTGAACTCGTACTCGGGCTGGGCGGCGGCCGGCATCGGCTTCTCGCTCAACAACCCGATGCTGATCATCGCCGGCTCGCTGGTGGGATCGAGCGGTGCGATCCTCTCGTACATCATGTGCCGCGCCATGAACCGCTCGTTCTTCAACGTGCTGCTGGGCGGCTTCGGCGGCACGGCCGCGGGGGCGGCCGCCGGCGAGCAGCAGCAGCGCCCGGTCAAGTCCGGCTCGGCCGATGACGCGGCCTTCCTGATGGGCAACGCCGAGACCGTGATCATCGTGCCGGGCTACGGCCTGGCGGTGGCGCGCGCGCAGCACGCGCTCAAGGAACTGACCGAGAAGCTGGTCGAGAAGGGTGTGACGGTGAAGTACGCCATCCACCCGGTGGCGGGCCGCATGCCGGGCCACATGAACGTGCTGCTGGCCGAGGCCGAAGTGCCCTACGACCAGGTCTTCGAGATGGAAGACATCAACAGCGAGTTCGGCCAGGCCGACGTGGTGCTCGTGCTGGGCGCCAACGACGTGGTCAATCCGGCGGCCAAGACCGATCCCAACTCGCCGATCGCCGGCATGCCGATCCTGGAAGCCTACAAGGCCAAGACCATCATCGTGAACAAGCGCTCGATGGCGGCCGGCTATGCCGGTCTCGACAACGAGTTGTTCTACATGGACAAGACCATGATGGTGTTCGGCGACGCCAAGAAGGTGGTCGAGGACATGGGCAAGTCGGTCTGAAGAGCCTGAGCCCACTACAAAACAACGGAGACAAGCTGATGACTCAACCTCAATGGCAGCCGGAACCACCGCCGAACCCGTTTGGCGACCTGCACGGCAAGGTCGCGCTCGTCACGGGCGCGTTCGGCGGCCTCGGCCGGCACTTCGCCGAGACGCTCGCCCGCGCGGGCTGCCGCGTCGCGCTGGCGGGCCGGCGCGTCGGCGAAGGCGAGACCATACTGGCGGCGCTGCGCAAGCAAGGCGCCACCGGATGCGTGGTGCCACTCGACGTGCGGGACCCCGCTTCCGTCGAGTCGGCATTCGATGCGGTGAAGCGCGAGCTCGGTCCGGCCCAGATCGTGGTCAACAGCGCTGGCATCGCCACGACTTCCCCTGCCATGGACGTGACGGAGGACGCCTGGCAGAGCGTGATCGACACCAACCTGAACGGCGCGTGGCGCGTGGCACAGTGCGCCGCCCGGACGATGCGCGACGCGGGCAACGGCGGCAGCATCGTCAACATCGCCTCGATCCTCGGCCTGCGCGTGGCGCAACAGGTGCCGGCCTACACCGCCGCCAAGGCGGGGCTGATCCACCTGACGCGCTCGCTGGCCCTGGAATGGGCACGCCACGGGATCCGGGTCAACGCACTCGCCCCCGGCTACTTCGAGACGGATATCAACCGGGACTTCTTCGAGACGGAGAACGGCCAGGCGCTCATCCGGCGCATTCCGCAGCGCCGGCTCGGCCGCGCCACCCAGCTGGACGGCGCCCTGCTGCTGCTCGCCTCCAGCGCTTCGGACTACATGACCGGCACGGTCCTGCCCGTCGACGGCGGCCACGCCGTCAGTTCGCTCTGACCGCCACCGCGCCACAGGAGAATGCCTATGGAAGTCACCGCCACCCCGCCGGCGAAGGCAGCCGGCCCGTCCCCGTTCGACAGTCGTGCCCTGGCCCGGCTCCTGCTCGCCCACGGGCTGATCGACTATCCCGTGCTGTCCGTCGAGCGTCTGACGGGCGGACAATCCAACCCTAGCTACAGGATCGCCTGCGGCCCGCGGCAGTACGTCCTGCGCACCAAGCCGCCGGGCCAGTTGCTATCGTCGGCCCACGCAATCGACCGCGAGTACCGGGTAATGCAGGCGCTTCGGGACAGCGAGGTCCCCGTGCCGCGCACATTCCTCTACAGCGAGGACACCGCCATTGTTGGCAGCCCGTTCTACGTCATGGAGTTCCTGCAGGGCAGGATCCTGTTCGACCAGTCGCTGCCGGGACTCTCGCGGCAGCAGCGCTCGGCAATGTATCGCGAGATGGGCCGCGTCATCGCCGCGTTGCACCGCGTGGACCTCGACGCCGCAGGCCTGACCGACTTTGGCAAGCACGGCGGCTATATCGCCCGGCAGGTCCGGCGCTGGGCGAGCCAGTGCCGGGAGGCCGGCATGGACGACAACCCCGCTCTCGCCGCGCTTGCGGACTGGCTGCCGCAGCACCTGCCGGACAGCGACCGTACCTGCCTTGTCCACGGCGACTACCGCATGGACAACCTCGTGTTCCACCCCACCGAAGCGCGCGTGATCGGCGTGCTCGACTGGGAGCTGGCGACCTTGGGCGACCCGCTGGCCGACCTCGCCTACCACTGCATGAGCTGGCATATCCCGGCCGACCTGTGGCGTGGCATCGGCGGCCTCGACCTGCAGGCGCTCGGCATCCCCGACGAGGCAAGCTATCTCCGTTGGTACGGGAGCACCAACGGCACGCAGTCGATCGAGCACTGGGACTTTTATCTCGCCTACAACCTGTTCCGCCTCTCCGCGATCATGAACGGCATCGCCCGGCGCGCGAGGAGTGGCAATGCGACCAGCGCCGACGCCGTGGAAACAAGTCGCAAAGCGATCCCGCTGGCCGAACTTGGCTGGAAATACGCGATGCAATACGCGAATGCAGCATGACGGCAAGCAAGAAGTAACAAACAAGACCCCAGGGAAAATCAAAAGAGCCACGACATGAACATCAAGACGACCGCCCTCTTCTCACTGCTTGCCTGTTCAGGAACGACCTTTGCGCAGTCCGTCACGCTCTATGGCGTGGTGGACGCAAACGTGGAGTATGTGAACCACGCCGGCGCAGTGCCCGTTGCCACCAACGGCTTCAACCGCGGCCCGGCCAACGACGTCTACCGCCTGAACTCGGGTGGCCTGTCCGGCTCGCGCTGGGGCATGCGCGGCACCGAGGACCTCGGCGGCGGCCTCAAGTCGGTGTTCGTGCTCGAGAGTGGCTTCGGCCTCGACACCGGCGCTTCCCAGCAGAGCGGCCGGATCTTCGGGCGCCAGGCGTACGTCGGCGTGCAGAGTCCCATCGGCCAGTTCAGCTTCGGGCGCCAGTACACGTCGATGTTCGAGACGGTCGCCAACTATGAGCCCACCGCGTTCGCCACGCAGTACGAGCCCGTCGTACTGCAGACCGGCGCCAACTTCCGCGAGGACAACACGCTCAAGTACAACGGCCAGTTCGGTCCGGTCACGGCTATCGCCCACTGGTCGTTCGGCGTTGGCCTGGCCCTGCCGCAGACGGTAGGCGTGGCCACCGCAATCGGCGGCAACGGCGAGGTTCCCGGCCAGTTCCGGCGCGATACGGCTTACGGCGCGGGCGTCTCCTATTCCGCGGGCCCGATCGGGCTGATGGCGGCCTACGACCAGTGGAATCCGACCATCGGCACCGGCAGCGGCACGCTGAAAAAAGCCGCGGTGGGTGCGAGCTACGCGTTCGGAACGGCCAAGATCATGGGGGGATACCGCTGGGGCCAGAACAAGAATGCCGCGGATGTGGTGATCCAGCGGGACGATTTCTACTGGATCGGCGGCACCTACCAGGTCACGCCCGCCGTGGGTCTCACGCTCGAATACGACTACGACAACGTAAAAAGCCTGTTCGGCAACACGGGCGTGCCGAACCCCTGGCAGATCGCGCTGGTGGCCAACTACGCATTCTCCAAGCGCACCGACGCCTACCTGACCACGGCCTATGCGAAGAACGCCGGCCTGATGATGGAATCGCTGGCCACGGTGTATGCCAACAGCCTCTCGCTCGGCAACAGCTACACGCTGGGCAACGGCCAGAGCAATATGCTCGGCGTCGCGATCGGGCTTCGTCACAAGTTCTGACGGGTTTTGACTTGGCGCGCGGCGGTACGGCATGCGGTGGATTGGCCACCGCTCCATCTATCCAGGCTGCGATATCCGCTTCAGATCGGCCATGAAACGTCGCCAGAGCAGCACGCTGCTCGCGCCGAAAGCGATGCACAAGCCGAACCAAACGCCCGCGCCGCCCCATCCGAGCCAATCGCTGCAAAATAGTATCGCTGGAATGCCGATCAACCAATAGGAAATCAGGCTATTGCTCAGTCCGGCTTTCGTATTTCCAAGGCCACGCAAGAGGCCAATGCTGATATTCTGCGAAGCCGTAAAGAACTGATTGAAAACGGCGAACCAGAGCAGCGTGGTTGCTGTGGATAATATGGCAGGATCTGCGTGAGCGCCGAGAAATGGCCACAATACAATATGGGGAAAGAACAGGTAAACGAGCCCGATCGCCGTCATCGGAATAAAGCAGATTGTCATGGCGCCTCGTGCAATGACTCCGATCTCCCCATATTCCTGTTTCCCGATGGCACGGCTGACCATAATGGACGACCCGTGAGAGAGGCCGACATTGATTTGATAGACGATCTTGGCAAGCTGGTTGATGACATTGGAGGCAGCAAGCACAACAGGCCCGAAATTTCCTATCAAGATCGACGCCACGGAAGTAATTGACGCCTCGAGACCATAGGTCAGGGAGATCGGCGTTCCCATCTTCGCCATCTTGAGAACGGTCGCAGGTCGTGCTTTCCAGAAGGCGAGCGACAGAAAATCCTTCAGCTTCTCGTCCCGTTGAACGGCGCGAAGATAGACAAGGAAAGTCCATACCTGCACAAACGTCGTCGAAAGCCCGACGCCCGTCAGTCCGAGTCTGGGCAGGCCTAGCCACCCATAGATGAACATCGCGTTCAATAGCACGTTGACGGCGATGGAGACCACGGTGACCCACAAAAGCGAGCCGGGGCGGCGCATACCGACGGCGAATTGCCGCAAGACATTGAGCCAGACCATGGGTAAGAGCCCCGGCGCAAGCGTGATCATCACCGGCCTTGCCAGGGCGACGACGGTGTCATCCTGGCCGAGAAAGGTGAGGCAATAACCCAGACCGGCAAGCAAGCCGCCACCGATAAGAGCGACGACCGTGGCGAGAAACAACGCAGAGCGGACAAGGCCGCGGATCTCCTCCCGGGCAGCAGCATCGACCATTATGCTTTCCGTGCGTTTTTCGGCCCGTCCGATAGAAGCGGCAATGAGATTTCCCAAGCCTGTCACCATGCCGACGCACATGGTGCGGAACTGATTGTAAAGTAGCGTGGCAAGACCACCGGCCGCCAGCGCCTCCATGCCGATCAAGCCCATCATCATCAGATCGGTGCTCGTCAATACGATCTGCGCAAACTGAATTCCCGCAATCGGCGCGGAAAGCATGATCATGTCGCGGTAGTGACGTGGGATGGAAATCATCACAGATCTCTGGGTGCGAGTAGTTTATTGTGAAAAGAAAATTAATAAAATAATGCCGTCCCCGCCATCACCCACGCCGTGACTTTGGTGTCGATTCAATATTTTCTTGAGCGCATCGTACTTACCGAGCGGATTTTCACTTTCGATTGTGCTATATTTTTTTGCGACACTCAAACGAGTAATTTTAGGGGAGCTTGAGGAAACCTCATGCAGAACAGGCATCGCGTCTCTCTCAACGCCGTTCGGGTGTTTGCGATCGTGGCACGCACCGGGAGCCTGACGGCCGCCGGCGCTGAACTCGGCGTTACCGCCGGCGCGGTAAGCCACCAGCTCAAGAAGCTTGAAGACGAGCTTGGCGTGACCTTCTTCCACCGGGGAAATAACACCGTTTCCCTTACCGACGTGGGACAGCGGTTCTATCAGGAGGTCGCGCCGGCGATCGGGCTCATCGAGCATTCGGCCGATGCCCTGTATCGCGACGAAACCGAAATCAGCGTTCAGGCGTCAACGTCGCTTGCAGTGCGTTGGCTCATCCCGTCACTGGATCGCTTTCACGCGCTCTGCCCCGAGGCCCGCGTTCGGGTGGAAACTGGTTCCGCGCGAGGTTTGCTCGCCGTCCCGGTCTCTGATGTCAGCATCCGTTATTTCCGGGCAGGGGAAGCAGCCGAAGGATGGGAACTCCTTGCTCGCGACCTGAGCCGCCCGGTTGTTTCGCCGAGCCTGCTGGCAAGAGACACCAATCGCCGGGAGATCACCGTTTCGGACGTGCCGGCTCTTCAGCGCGCAGCCGGCAATTGGGACTGGAAGCTCTGGTGCGAAACCTTCGATATTTCGCTGGCAGAGCTTTCCTTCGCCCATGAATTCGACACCGACGATGCGGCTCTTCATGCTTGTGTTGCCGGTCTTGGGATGGTGCTCGCGCCGCCGATCCTCACGGCCAGGGAAACACAAGCCGGCGCGTTGGTGGTCCTGCCCGGATACGAGCCGGTTGAGATCGGAACATATCGTTACCAGCGCCGCTCGGAATCGCGCGTGGTCCGGCAATTCTGCAGCTGGATGGATACCGAAATGCGGAACCTCGAATGAACGGCTTTCTGTCGCGGATGCATTCACCAGCTTCGCGGTCGACAGCGGTTTCATTCCGGAAGTGAGTGGAAAGAGAACCGGCTTCCTTTTCAATACCAGAGGCGGCCCAAGGTAAATTCCCTTCCGGCTTCGGCAGCACCCTCTCCGAGATGCGATCGATTCAGTGCTTTCGGGTTTCCCCTTAATTCTGGGCGCGGATCGCGGTGAGACAATCCAGCCGGATCGCACGAATCAAGCGTCGTGACGGCGCAATGATCGCAGGCCAACCAAAGGGAGATAAATATGCATCGCCTTGCCGCTCTTTCCGCAGTCCCGGTCGCCTTTGCTTGCGGCTACCTTGCGGCCCACATGGGGCTGCCGCCCGCCCACGCGCAGACCCCGCCCGCCGCGTTGGCGCCGCAGATCATCAACCTGGCGGCCTTGACCAATGAAGACCTCGGGCCACAGGTTCCCAATATGGGCACGCTGCGCACGAGAGGGCTGGTGACGACGCCGCAAGGGACCGTTGCTGTGCAATCGGGCAACGTTCCAAAGCACTACCACACCAGCGCCGACGAGATCCAGTATGTCATCGCAGGAAAGGGAACATTCTGGCTGGGCAATGAACAGCGCGAAGTCGGCCCCGGCGACCTGATCGTCATTCCGAAGAGCGTCGCGCACGCGGGTTCGGTCGCAACCAGCGGCGATTTCAAGGCACTGGTAGTCAAGTTGCCACCGCAGGCCGCCGGCGATACCCACCTGCTGCCCTGAAACCCCGGCGCCCTGAGGGCAGTCGTAGCGAAGCGTGCCGCGCAGGAAGATGCGGCATCCATGACATGGCAGCACACCGAAGTCACGGTTGCCGCCATGCGGCTGCCGGGTTTCGTCGGCCACATCGACCGCTTCTCCTGGCAGTCATACGCCGACTGGTTCAGGTCTGGACGGTTTGCTGCGTCAAGAACGACAGCACGCGGCTCGCAACGGCCTCAGCCTGCTCTCATCGTCTTCACGCCGGAAAGTCTGTGGATTCCGACAGCGACTTCCACGCCTGCGTTTCCGTCGTCACGTACGCGTTCTTCTCGGCGATCGCCTTTAGCGTGTCGGTGCCAAGCGGCAGGCGCAACGGCGGCGTTTGCGCATCGACCAGCGTGACGAGCGCCGTTGCCAGCTTCTCCGGATCGCCCGGCTGCTTGTGATTTATGACGACTGCGAGGTCGCGCAGCTTGCCCGAGGTCTCAGCGTAGTCGTCGATGATTTCCTTGCCGACGAGGAGAGACGACGTATCCAGAAAGTCGGTGCGGAAGAAGCCCGGCTCGACGAGGGTCGCATGGATGCCAAGCGGCTTCAGTTCTGCGTGCAATGCTTCCGTGATGCCTTCGACGGCAAACTTCGTCGAGCTGTACACGCCGACCCCGGCCGCCGCTTGATAGCCGACAATGGACGAAATATTGATAACGTGACCCGAGCGCTGCTTGCGCATCACTGGTAGCACGGCGCGCGTCACGCTTAGCAGACCGAAGACGTTGGTTTCATAGATCCGGCGCACGTCGGCGTCGCTCGATTCTTCGACGGCGGCGAGCAGCCCGAAACCAGCGTTGTTGATCAGCACATCGATGCGGCCGAACCTCTCGACGGCGGCCTCGACAGCCGCCTTGACCTGCGCGCCGTCCGTCACGTCCAGTGCGACAGGGAACAATGCGGACGACTCGCCGAGACGCTCGGCAATTGCGGCGGCGTTGCGGCCCGTGGCGACGACGGCGTTGCCATCGGCAAGGGCTGCCTTGGCCATCAGCGCGCCCAGGCCGCGTGAAGCGCCCGTGATAAACCAGACGCGCTTGAACTGTTGCTTGGTGAGGTTGCTCATGATCTTGCTCCTGCATTGGTGGTGAAAGCGTCGATGGCCAAGCGTTATCCGCATCGAGATAGCGGAATGACGCTGCCTGACGGTGGGTCAAACCCGGATGAAATTGGTGGGTCGGTATTCGGTCGAGATCCAGCACTGCGGGCTTATCGGATTGGCATCTGACGTAACTCGCTGAACTTCCTCATCGGCTTAAGCACTTCCCTGCCCGCCGCGACCCTCAGAAATCCTGCACGGTGGGGCGGATCACGATCTCGTTGACGTCGACCGAATCTGGCTGCTCGACCGCATAGGCGATGGCCTGTGCGATGGCATCGGCCGGGATGGCCATCTTGTAGAAATCGACGACGAAGTTGCGGCTGTCCTCATGCCCGGAGCCGAACTTCAGTTCGGTGTCGACCGCCCCCGGCGAGATCACCGTGGTGCGGATGTGGCCGCCGACCTCGTGGCGCAAGCCTTCGGAAATGGCGCGCACCGCGAACTTCGTGCCCGAGTACACCGTCCCTCCGGGACTGAAGACTTTCAGGCCCACGACCGACGCGATGTTGACGAAGTGACCCGATTGCTGCCTTTCGAAGACTGGCAACGCCGCTGCGATACCGTAGAGAAGACCCTTGATGTTGATGTCGATCATGCGATCCCATTCGTCTGTCTTGCGCAGCGACAGGGGCGCGATGGCCATCAGGCCGGCGTTGTTGACCATCACATCCAGGCGGCCGTGTTGCGATACGACGTCGCCAATCAAGCGATTGACCTGCGCCTGGTCAGTGACGTCGACCTGGTGAACGGATGCCTTGCCGCCCTTTGCCCGGATTTCGGCGGCGATGCGCTGAAGACTGCCGAGCCGGCGAGCGGCCAAGGCGACCGTGGCGCCTTTCGTGGCAAGGAGCTTGGCGGTGGCTTCTCCGATTCCGCTGGAAGCACCGGTAATGATGACGACGTTGTTAGCCATGGTATCTCTCCGAAAGGCGCTGGATTGCGTGGAGAGAAGTCTGGCCGAGGAATCTATTTTTGATTAGACTGGAATATGTGGAATCTCTTTTCCATCCATGCAAAAGTCCCACATGTCCACATGACCGAACTGGCCGACCTGAATGACATCGCCGTCTTCGTCCGAGTGGCGCAATTCGAGAGCTTCAGTCGCGCTGCACTAGCCCTTGGCATGCCCGTTTCCACCGTCAGCCGCAAGGTGACGGCGCTCGAGGAACGCCTTGGCGTGACGCTGCTGCAACGCACGACCCGCAAGCTCAGCCTGACCGCGCAGGGACGAGCCTATTTCGATCAGTGCAGCGAGCCGCTGAGCCATCTGTACGACGCGGAGCGCGTGATCACCGAGACGCAAAAAAAGCCGGAGGGCCTGCTGCGCATCTCCGGTCCCGTGATGCTGGAACAGGAGCCGTTCTACGCATTTCTGTCGTCGTTTCTAAGGAACTATCCGCGCATCCAGGTGGATCTTTACTTCACCAACGTTTTCGTGGACCTGATCGCCGAAAACGTCGACGTCGCGATCCGCTTCGGTGACTTGCGGGACTCGAGCCTTGTCGCGCAACGCGTGGGAAGAAGTATCAGGCACCTGGTCGCCTCCCCCGAATACGCACGGAATCACCATCTCCCGGCCCGGCCCGCAGACATCAGCCAACATCCCTGCGTGCTGATCAACGCCCGGAACAACGAGACGGAATGGCATTTGGTCAGCGGACGAAAGTCAGTCAACGTTCGCGTAACGGGCCCCGTCGCCGCGCGCGACTTTCACATCGTCAGCGCCTTTGCGCTCCGCGGTCACGGCATCGCACTCCTTCCTTCCGGCTATTCCGATGCGCATATCGCCCGCGGGGAGCTCGTTCGCATCTTGCCGGAATGGTCGTCACCGGAAATATTCGTTCATGCCGTCTATCCGACTCGCCGCTTCACGCCGTCAAAGCTGAAAGCGTTTCTCGATGCGCTGAAAGCGTGGGAAGGCCCCCTTTGGCTTCCATTGCGATGAAGCGTTCTACGACTTTACGTCGCGAACGCTTGGTCGTCCCCCGACCGCGGTGGGCGCGAGCGATGTCGCCGGGGCGCTTCATGCGCGCGGAACACTATCTCGCGGCCGTGTCGGACACGCGCGAAGAACACCCGCGGATCTGACAGGCGCTGCGACGCCCGGAGTGTCACAGTAGCGACACTTCTCGCATGGACAGGGCGCAGGTGCCAGGCAAATTTGGCACCGAAATGGTGCATACCGGTCAGCTCAGCAGCGCGGATCGTGTGGTTAGCCCCTCCGCGTCCAACTCGCCCCTGTCAACTCGTCTCCGGCGAGCTCCATCCTTGTAAGTTCTTCATCCTCCCTTCGAAAAGATTCACTTCTGCTCGCGAGGCCCATCGTTCAGGATCTCTTGAGAAATGCTACGCCGCCGGAAGGCACAGTTCGCGTCGACAGATGCGAGGACCTTGGCTGTCTTTATTCACCGTGTCCTTTTCGGGGAGGTTCGGAGATGCTCGCCAAGATCGTCGCGATGTATCGCTACTTCATGTCCGTGGTGCCCTTCCGGCTGACGCCGGCCATCATCACCACGGCCGTACTTGTCACGTTGCTGCTGATGCCCGCGCCGGCTGGCTTGAACGCGGACGCCTGGGATCTGGTGGCCATTTTCCTGACCACGATCGTCGCAATCATTCTCAAGGTGATGCCGATCGGTGTGATGGCAATGATGGCAATCGTGATCGTGTCACTGGCGCAAGTGACCTCGAACTCGTCCAAAGGCGCCATCGCCGATGCGCTGAGCAGTTTCTCGAATCCGCTGATCTGGCTGATCGTCGTGGCCATCCTGATCTCGCGCGGGCTGAAGAAAACGGGGTTGGGCAATCGCGTCGGCCTGATGTTCATCGCGCTATTGGGCAAGCGCACCGTCGGCATCGGCTACGGGCTTGCGATCTGCGAGCTGGTCCTGGCGCCATTTACGCCCAGCAACACCGCGCGCGGTGGCGGCATTGTCCATCCGATCATGCGGTCGATCGCCGGCGCTTTCGACTCTGATCCGACCAAGGGGACTGAGGGCAAGGTCGGCACCTACCTGGCGCTGGTCAACTACCATGCCAACCCGATCACGTCGGC
The DNA here is from genome assembly GCF_056396525.1 of Cupriavidus sp. 05T41. Classification (NCBI taxonomy): domain Bacteria; kingdom Pseudomonadati; phylum Pseudomonadota; class Betaproteobacteria; order Burkholderiales; family Burkholderiaceae; genus Cupriavidus; species Cupriavidus sp. 05T41. The sequence goes on along the minus strand of NZ_JBFTLQ010000012.1, from coordinate 105,318 downwards.
CATGTTCGTGACCGCCACCGCGCCGAACCCCTTGGTCGTCGACTACGTGGCCAAGGCCAGTGGCCAGTCGCTGCACCTGACCTGGACCACCTGGGCGCTGTGCATGCTGCTGCCCGGCCTGCTCTGCCTGTTGCTGATGCCGCTTGTCGTTTTCGTGCTCTGCCCGCCCGAACTGAAGGCGACGCCCAACGCCATCGATTACGCCAGGGGCGAGCTTGCCCGCATGGGCCCGTTAAGTGGAAAGGAGCGGGTCATGATGGGCGTGTTCGCCATGATGCTGGTCCTGTGGGCCAACGTGCCGGCGATGATCATGGGCCCGGCTTTCACCCTCGATCCGACCGTGGTCGCATTTCTCGGCCTCTTCGCCTTGATCATCACCGGCACGATCGACTGGGATGATGTGTTATCGGAGAAGAGCGCCTGGGACACCTTGATCTGGTTCGGCGCCCTGGTAATGCTCGCGGAACAGCTCAACAAGCTTGGCGTGATCGCATGGTTCTCGGCCGATATGCGCGATGCCATCGCCGCCAGTGGAATGGGCTGGCTCTCGATTGCCGCCGTGCTGGTGCTGGCGTTCGTCTTTTCCCACTACCTGTTCGCGAGTACCACGGCGCATATCAGCGCGATGATGCTGGCCTTTCTCACCGTGGGCGCTCACCTGATCCCGCCACCCTATGTCCCGCCTTTCATGCTGATGATGGCGGCCGGCTCCGCGATCATGATGACGCTGACCCACTACGCCACCGGCACATCGCCAATCATCTTCGGCAGCGGCTATGTGACGATGGGACAGTGGTGGCGGGTCGGCGCGGTGATGTGCGTGCTGGAACTGACCATCTTCGCCGTGGTAGGGGGTACCTGGTGGAAGATTCTGGGATTCTGGTGAGCCGGGCAAGGGCCGGTTCACGCATGAAAGCACAAGGCGGATTTGCTGGTGAGCCAATTGCAACGCCGGGGATTGCCCTCCTGCGAAGAGGTGGCAGTCCGGTACGCAGGCTGGTGCGAAGGAAATACGCGTGCGTCGCATCGGACGGAACGGACCCATAGCGATTCCCCCGCTAGCATAACCGCCTGTGTGCTATGGTTTATATGACCTTTTCGGCAAGTGCGCCAGTGTGGCGCGAGCGCCGCCAGACGACAGGGTGCAAGAAGATGGTACGCCTCACCATCGAAGGCCATCAGATCGACGCCCCACCCGACTGCTCTATCCTGCAAGCGTTTCTCCACGCCGGGGAGACCCTCGTGGAAGGCGTCGGCTGCATGGGTCAGGGCGTGTGCGGGTCCTGCCGTGTGCTGGTGCGGCGCAGCGGCGAGCCGGAGGTGAACACGGCGCTCGCCTGCGAGACCCTGATCGAGGAAGGCATGCAGGTGGCCTCGCTCGACTATTTCACTGCCCCGGCACGCCACGTCTATCGCATGGAGGATCTGGACGATAGCTGGCAGGTCCTGCACGTCATCGAGCAAACATTCCCGGAAGCCTCCCATTGCCGTCACTGCAGCGGTTGCGATCGCGCATGCCCGAAGGGACTCGACGTGCAGCGCGGGGTAAACCTCGCCGTGGAGGGAAAGCTGGCGGAGTCTGGCCGCGTCTTCGACGAATGCGTCATGTGCAATCTCTGCACGCTGGCCTGTCCCGAGCTGATCCGGCCCAACCACCTCGGCCTGTTCGTGCGGCGGATGACCGCGTCGCTGTCGCTACGGCCGGCGAATCTGATGCGCCGGCTGCAACAGATCGAGAACGGCGAGATGAAGATCGATTTCGATGCGCCGGGCGCGCGCCCGCCAGGCTGACGGGACAACAGATCATGCCTGCCGGCATCCCTTATGACGACGCCCGCCAGCGCTACCGGCCAGGCATGACGCCGGCGGTACGCAGCGATGACTCGTCCGTCGATGCACTCCTGAAAGGCTTTCACCCGGACCATGGCCCGAATGCGCGCGTGTCCTTGGTCGTCGGGGTGAACCGAGGTGATCCGTGCCAGCCCGATCTCGCGCGTCAGTTGCAAGCCAACGCGCTGATCGACGACGTGGATATTGCAGGTGCCCAGCTCACGACCACCGACGTGCTGGTGATCGGTGGTGGCGGTGGCGGATGTGCGGCCGCGCTCACCGCTGCGAAGCAGGGCGCGCGGGTCATCCTGGCCACCAAGCTGCGTCTCGGCGACAGCAATACCGTGATGGCCGAAGGCGGCATCCAGGCTGCCATCGGCGAGGACGACAGCCCGCAGTTGCACTTCGAGGACACCCTGCGCGCCGGCCATTTCCAGGGCGATCCCGAGCTAGTCGCGCAGATGGTAATGGATGGGCCCGATGTGATTCGCTGGCTGATCCGGCTCGGCATGATGTTCGACCAGGAGGAGGATCGGCTCCCCGGCGGCAACCTCATGCGGAAGAGGCCGGGGGGAGCTTCGGCCGCCCGCATTCTTTCCTACCGGGACTATACCGGGCTCGAGATGATGCGGGTACTGCGCGAGGCGGTGGACCTGGACGCCGCCATCGACGTGTGGAACCGATGCCCGGTGGTCGAACTGCTGACCGACGAGCGGGGAAACTGCGCCGGCGCGGTGATCTACAACCTCGAATGGCGCACCTTCGTCCTGGTGCGTGCCCATGCCGTGATCCTCGCCACCGGGGGCGCGGGACGCCTGCACCTGAATGCCTTCCCGACCTCGAATCACTACGGCGCCACCGCCGACGGCCTCGTGCTCGCGTACCGGATCGGCGCCCGGCTGCGCGAACTCGATTCGTTCCAGTACCATCCCACCGGCATCGCATACCCGCCGCATCTCGCTGGCGGACTCATCTCGGAGGCAGCACGTTCCGCCGGGGCGAAGCTGATCAATGGGGAAGGCGAGCGCTTCGTGGACGAACTCAAGCCGCGCGACGTCGTCGCGTCGGCGATCCTGCGCGAGTGCGCGGAGGGACGCGGCATCACGCGTGGTGGGCAGGTGGGGGTCTTTCTCGATACGCCGACGCTCGAAATGGAGAATCCCGGCATCCTGGCCAAGCGCCTGGTCACGCTGAGCCATCTTGCGCGCAAGTGCGGCCAGGACCCGGCGCGGGACCCCTTCCTCGTCTATCCGACGCTCCACTACCAGAACGGCGGCGTTGCGATCGACAAGGATGGCGCCACGGGCGTCGGCGGGCTGTATTGCGTTGGCGAGGTGACGGGCGGCATTCACGGCCGCAACCGGCTGATGGGAAACGCGCTGCTCGACATCCTGAGCATGGGGCGGCGCGCAGGCGCCAGTGCCGCCGGACCGCGGCGCGGGGTCATGGCCAGTCGTGCAGGAATCGGCCACGTACATGCTTGGCAGCGGGAACTGACGCTCGCCGGGCTACCCCTTCATGTCAAGGCGCCGATGCTGTTCCCTGGCTACGCGCATTTCGACTTGCGCGTCGATGCCGGACTACATTCCGGCGCCCGGGGCCGGGTGGTCAGCGGTGTCCGGTGAGCGTTACTCGGAGCGAGCGATGACACACCTGAACCAGGTTCTCCTAAAGGAAGACATCCAGCTTGGCGCCGACCTGCTCGCATGGCTTGCCACGGGCGGCGGAGAGGGGCTCGCGAAAGCCCTGCGCGAGCCGGCGACAATCATCGCCGAGATCGAGCGGGCCGATCTGCGCGGCATGGGCGGCGCCGGCTTCGCGACGCATCGCAAATGGGCGCCAGTCGCCGCTGCGCCTGACGGCGACAAGTACATCATCTGCAACGGTAACGAAGACGAGCCGGGCACGTTCAAGGACCGCTTTCTTCTGCAGCACACGCCACACCAGGTCATCGAGGGCGCGCTCATTGCCGCCGCGGCCACCCGTGCCAACCACGTCGTCCTGTACGTCAATCCGCACCAGCCAGAATCCCTCGCGGCGACACGCACAGCGGTCGGGCAATGGCTGGAGCATCCGCTGTTCGCCGAGCTCGAGCGGCTGGTGGGCAAGCAAGTCACCCTGGGGATCGTGCCCAGTTCGGGGCTGTACATCGGGGGCGAGGAGACCGCGGTGATAGCCAGCGTCGAGGGCGGGTTCCCCTTCCCGCGCCGCAAGCCGCCATTCCCGGCCGAGCACGGCGTGCGTGGCGCGCCAACCATCGTCAACAACACGGAGACCCTGGCCCACGTCCCCGGGATTCTGCGCCACGGCGCGCAATGGTATCGGGACCTCGGCATCGGGAATGCCACGGGAACAAAGCTCCATTCGCTTTCCGGGGACGTGCTGCGCCCCGGCCTGTACGAGTTGCCAATGGGCACGCGTCTCGAGTCGCTGGTATTCGAGCATGGCGGCGGCATGTTGCAGGGCAAGGAGTTCAAGGCGGTCTTTACCGGTGGCCCCTCCAATACCCTGCTGACGAAACGCGATCTCGATGTCGCGCTGGATTTCGATTCGGTGAGGCTGCGGCGCTCACGGCTGGGTACCGGCGCAATGATCGTCGTATCGGAAGGCACCAGCATCGTGCGCAAGGTTGCCGAGTACGTGAGCTTCTTCGCTCAGGGCTCGTGCGGCCAGTGTCCTCCATGCAAGGGTGGAACCTTCCAGTTGATGCGGCTGCTCAACCGGATCGACACCGGCCGGGGCGTGCGTGCCGACCTGGAGGCGCTGGAGAACCTGTGCAATATCCTGCCCGGCAGCGGACGCTGTGGCCTGATCGACGGTGCCGTGACGGTAGTGGAGAGTTCGCTTCAGCAATTCCGGGAGGAATACGAGGCGCCTCTGGCGGCATAGGCGCGCAAGGCTCCATTGGATCTGGCCAGCGGGACCGGCAGTCGTCACGGAACGGCACAGGTCACCGTTCGATCTGCGGCAGACCAGATGCATTGCCATCAACTGCACAAGGCATTGTCTGGCGGCGCTGGCAAGCATCCATGGGGCAGGCGACTGACGCGGGCGTCTGTGTCTGCGTGTTGATCGGCTTGGGGTTCGGATCCAAGAGCGGAGGCGTAAAGCATGGAAAACGCACCACAAGGCGTTCTGCCCGACGCGGATTATGGCAAGAAGCGGCTTGCGAAGCCCGGCAGGAACCGTCTGGGTGTCACTCTCGTCCTTGCAATCGCGGCCGGCCTGGCTCATGCGGAATCGCCGGATGCGAATGGATGGCGTTTTGCGATCGGGCCATACCTCTGGTTACCCAATGTGAGCGGAGCCTTCGGCTTCTCCGGATCGTCTTCGACCGGAGGTGGCAGACTCGACGTGGGAACGGGGCCGGACAGCTATCTCCAGAATCTGCAGTTCCTGCTCATGTTGCAGGCCGAGGCCAGCAAGGGAAACTGGACGATCCTGGCCGATGCTGCCTATCTGGATTTCGGTCACCAACAGACCACCGTCAATGCCGTCGGCGCGGGGAACGGTGCCAGGGTTGTCATACCGCGCGATGTGACAACCGGAACAGGCAGCAGCCTGAGCGGTGGCCTGTTCGGACTTGCTGTCGCTTATACCGGGCAGCGCGTGTCCTGGGGCACGATCGAACCACTCGGCGGGCTTCGGTACCTGAACCTGAGCGCGAACGCGAACTGGACACTGTCTGCCACGTTCACGGAACAAGGCGCGACGCTTGCGAAAGACGGGAGCCTGTCGCAGACGGCCAATATCATCGACGGCATCATCGGTGTTCGCGGGCGTATCCGACTTGGCGACTCGGGCAGATGGTACATGCCCTATTACCTGGACGTCGGTGCCGGCTCCGCCAGATATACGGTGCAGGCATCCGGAGGGGCGGCGTACGCAGCAAAATGGGGCGATGTGCAACTGACTTACCGCTACCTGACCTTTTATCTGGGTGGCGACGACCTGGTGCAGAGGCTGACACTCAAGGGGCCCATGCTGAGTGCCGTGTTTCGCTTCTGAGCCCCTCGCCCTTTCAGGAAGACACCGTTTCGGGGAGCCTGTTGGCACGCGGGACACTTTGTCGGAGCCGGGGGAAATAGCCAGAACTGGCCCCTGTCACTTTGTCCGATCATCGATGCAGCGTCCGGGAGTTCTCCGTGGCAGATGCACCCAAGACAACTATCGGCGCGGGCGCGACCGCGCCGCCGGAGGATGCGCCGATGCGCGAGCCGGTGCCGGACGTGGTGGACCGGGTCTCCGAGATGGGCTGGCCCGGGAGCTGGTTGACGCGGTCATGTTCCTGGTTCGCACGCCGGCGGGACACGGCCGGCGCCTCTCCCTCGCAATTGCCGTCAGGAACTCGCTGGGTGGCTCGGATGCGAGCCGCCTCCATGTTGCTGGCCACCACGCTGGCCGTGGGCGGTGTCCGCGCACAGGAACCGCCCCAGCCCGCGCCGGACGGCGCAGCACAGCCTGCCGGCGCACCGTGGACTTTCTCGGCGACAGGCTACTGGAACATGCCGCGTGAGAGCGGCGACTACCTCAGCGGTATCTTCATTGCGGAAAAATCGCAGCTCCACCTCGAGGCAAGAACCAACTACGAGGCGAAGCACTCGCAGTCGGCATTCATCGGCTGGACATTCTCGGGAGGCGAATCCGTCCAGTTCAAGGCGACGCCTATCGTCGGATTCGTGGGAGGCTCCACGCATGGTGTGATCGGCGGACTCGAGGCCAGCGTGGCCATACGCAAGTTCGACTACTACATCGAAGCCGAATACTTGAATCCACATGGAGACGAATCGGGCTATCTCTATGCCTGGAGTGAACTCGGATTCCGCCCGATCGAATGGCTGAGACTCGGTGTCGTCGCCCAGCGTACCCGGATCTACGGGGGGAGCCGCGATCTCCAGCGAGGCGGCTTTTTACAGGTCACGGTGCGCAAGTTCACCGCAGGCTTTTACTGGTTCAATCCCGGCTCATCCGATCAGGTCGCGATCCTTTCACTGGGTGTCAGCTTCTAGCGTGACTCGCCTGGGTTATCCCTTCCTCTCTATCGCCCTGGCGCGCACGCATGGGCGGCCTTGCCGGACAATGCGGTCCGCGACGCCAGGCCCCGTGGTTGCCAAACTAGAATCGCACCACCACCAGCATGCCGTAGAACAGCACGGCCAGGAACAGCGTCTCGAGAACCATCAGCGCCACCGGCTTCCAGCCTACGGACAGGATATCCTTGAGGTGGGTCTTCATGCCGATCGACACCATGGACATGACCAGGCACCACTGCGAAGCAAACTGCCCCGCCTTTACCAACCCCGGAGGCAACCAGCCTGTGCTGTTGATCGCCACCAGCACCGCGAAGGCCACGGCAAACCATGGCAGCAGCGGCGGGCGCGGCCCCTTTCCGGCTTCCCCTTGTGCCCGCTGATGCCGCTGCGACAACCAGGCTGCCAGCGCGATCACCGGCAGCAGCATGGCCACGCGCATCAGCTTGATCAGCGTAGCCGCATCACCAGCTTCATGCGAGATGCTGTAGCCGGCCCCCACGACCTGGGCCACGTCATGGATGGTTCCGCCAATAAAGGCTCCGGCCTGCAAAGAAGGCAGGGCCAACAGTTGCGCGAGCATCGGATATAGCACCATCGCGACCGTCGATAGCGTGCTCACGGAAATTACCGTGAACAGCGTCGCGCGCTCCTTTAGCGGATGCTGTGGCATGGCTGCCGACAGGGCCAGCGCCGCGGAAGCACCGCAGATCGCCACGGCACCCCCGGTGAGCAAGCCGAAGAACGTCTGGAACCCCATCATTCGGGCCAGCACGATGCCGCACAATATGGTCAGCGCCACCGCCAATACGACCATGGCAACGGAGTGCCAGCCCAGCGCCGCTACCTGCGAGGCAGTGATGCGTAATCCCAGCAAGGCCACCCCCAGCCGAAGCACCTGCTTGGCACTGAAGTCAATACCGGAAGCAGTGGAGGATTCTCGGGACAGGAAGTTCAGCGCCATACCCAATAGCAAGGCGAACAGCATCACCGGCGCCTGGTAATGCGAGGCGAGCGACATGGCTGCGACTGTTACCACCGCGCTGATGACCATGCCGGGCAGATTGCCCCGGAACGTACTTAACAAGCTCGGATTCAGAAATTTCACGGACATGGATGTCTCTCCGACGGGTCGACGACGTTCGCCACCCATCTCGGTATCAGGCCCGCTAACTTTGGCAAACCGGGAAGCGCTGGCGGACACACTCTGCAAGTTCCCGGTTAGCAAGCATGCGACACGGGACCCGGTGCCCGCCATGCAACGGATGCCAACGACTTTGCATTCCATGCCACCGTCGATGGTGAGCCGCTCCTGAAGCACATCGCATCGGCATCCTGGACCAGTGCCAGCACCACCAGACATGCTGGCGAGGTGCTGCGGTCAGGCGGCGCGTTGCCCGGGGTGCTGCAGGCTGCCCTTCAGTTCCTCGCGTTCGGTGAAGGTCGGGTTGGCCTGCCAGCCGACTAGTTCGTCGTGCCAGCTCTCACACGCGTTCCGGTCGAACTCGAAGTCCTCATCCAGCCGCCCGCCGTCGCGCAAATAAGCGCCGATCACCTGGGTGCCATCCCAGTAGGCAACGGCCACGTCGGAGAAATCGGCCGTGGTTCCGATCGGCATGTCGCGTAGCAACATCGCCAGGTTTGCCTTGAACGCTCGGAATTCTTGGGAGGTCATGGCGGGCTCCGGTGCGGGGGAGGAAGATGATGGAAGGTTGCACCTGATCTTTCGGCGCGTCAATTTGGAGCGTTGACCGGCGCTTCGTGGGCTGATGCCACGCGTGCGCGTCAACGCTCACAGAGCGCCAGCTTGCGGGCCGCGATGATGGCCTCGTAGCGGCTTGACACCTGCAGCCTGACGAAGATCTTCTTGAGGTTCCACTTCACGGTCTGTACGCTGATATTGAGCGTCAGTGCGATCCGCTTGTTGGACATGGATTGCTCCAGCAGCGCAAGGACTTCCAGCTCACGGCGCGTCAGCACCGGCGCCGGATCGCCCGGTCCGCCAGCCGCGCCAATTCCTGATTACGGTGTCACGATGTTGAACCAGAACTCGAACGTATCGAGGTAACTCACCAGCTCGTCCAGTTTCATCTGGTTGCCGGTGACCTTCGCGCTACCGTTCTTTACTGCATCCGCCATCTTGGTCTGGCCCAGGATGACGCCGTTCAGCGTATCGCGTGACATCGTGATGTTGGCATCGGCCTGCTGCGCCTGCACGCCCGCAGTGTGATTGAGCACGCCGTTCTCAAGTTCCAGCAGGTAGGTCCCCTCCGGTTTGCCGAGGTCGACATTGAGCACGACATGAGCGTTGGCTGCCTTGGCGCGGTTGACGCGCACGCTGAGGTAGTCGAAGAACATCTCCGGCGTCATCGCCTTCACTGTATCGCCACTGGCCGTGTTCGGCGTCGGCAGCTTCTTCACGCCCTCGCGCAGTTCCTTGGCGCCGCTGAGGTAGAAGTTGCGCCACGGGCCGGACTCGGCCTGGTAGCCGAGTTGCTCGAGCGCATCGGCCTGCAGGGCCTTGGCGGCCTGGTTCGACGGATCGGCGAACACAACGTGGTTGACCACCTGCGCGACCCAGCGGTACTCGCCGCGGGCGTAAGACTGCCTTGCCTTGGCCAGCACAGCGTTGGCGCCGCCCATGAACTCGACGTAGCGCTTGCCGGCTTCCGCCGGCGTCAGCTCGTCCAGTGTGGCCGGGTTTCCGTTGAACCAGCCGAGGTAGAGCACGTAGGTCGCCTTGACGTCATGGCTGACCGAGCCATAGTAGCCCCGGTTGGCCCACATCAGCGCAAGGCCCGGCGGCAGCTTGAACTTGTCTGCGATCTCGACCATCGTCTCGCCCTGGTTGGCGAGATGCAGCGTTTCGTCGTTGATGTAGCGGTACAGGTCGCGCTGCTGGCGCAGTAGCTTGACGACGTTCTCGCGCCCGAAGGTCGGCCAGTGGTGCTGGGCGAACATGACGTCTGCCTTGGCGCCCCACATGGTCAGCGCCTGGTTCAGGTACTTGGACCACGGCAACGGTTCGCGGATCTTGGCGCCACGCAGCGAGTAGGTGTTATGCAGTGTGTGAGTGCAGTCCTCGGCGGCGGATATTGCGCGCTTCTCTTCGATATACCAGAGCATCTCCGATGGCGCTTCCGACCCCGGCGCCATCAGGAACTCATAGGTCAGCCCGTCGATCGTGCGCTTCTCGCCCGTCTTGGTGATGGTTTCGGTGGGAAGCAACAGCGTCACGGTGCCGGCAGATGTCGTGGTGCCCAGCCCTGCGCCCACCTGGCCCTTCGGGTCGGGCGGCAGCAGGTTTCCGTACATATAGCTGGCGCGGCGGCTCATGGCATTACCCGCCATGACATTCTCGGCGACGGCCGCTTCGAGGAAGCCTTCCGGCGCGTAGATCTTGACCTTGCCAGATGCCACATCCGCCGCGTCCACCACGCCGCGGACGCCGCCGTAGTGGTCGACGTGGCTGTGCGTATAGATAACCGCCTTGACCGCCTTGCGGCCCCGGTTGGCGTAGTAGAGCTCGATGGCGACCTTTGCCGTCTCTTGCGAGACCAGCGGGTCTACCACCGTGATCCCTTCCTTGCCCTCGATGATGGTCATGTTCGACAGATCCTGGTTACGGACCTGATAGATGCCATCGGTGACCTGGAACAGCCCGCTGATATTGATGAGCTGCGCCTGCCGCCAGAGGCTCGGGTTGACGGTGCCAGGCGCGGCCGATCCCTCCTTGATGAAGGCGTACTGCTGCGGATTCCAGATCGGGTTCCCCGACGTACCCTTGATGATGGCGTCCGGCAGCGCCGCGATAAAGCCGCGGTGCGCGTCATCGAAATCCGAGCGGTCGGCGAAAGGCAGCTCGCCAAGCAGCTTCTGGTTGGCGGCCCTGGTAGCACTGGTGGCGTCCTTGCGCGCGTCCTGCGCCATGCCCGGGCCGGCGTGCAACAAGGCGGCGGCCGCGGCCAGCGCAACGCCTCTGGCCAGTACGTTGCGATCCGTGGTCATTCCTTACCCCTGTTCCAATGTGTTTGAGGGCACCTCGAACGGGCACGCGCTGGCGTTGCCGAGTGCTGAAAAATACTCTGCCAAGGCAAGTGAAAACAGAAGTGAATTTTTTCGCTACGCGTTCTGAATTGAATCGCATGGCCCATGCCGCATGCCGCACATGTGCACCCGGCAAACCGGCGGGTGAAATGCGTATCGCCGAGCCGTGGCTTTATGGCCTGGCACTCCTCTCCACGACGCTCCGCGGCAGAGGACCAAGGAAGATCGCCTTGAGCCTCTCCCGGCCCAAGACGCGACCCAGCTCGGCGATCACGCAATAGTTGAGGATTAGCGTCACGAGCAGTATCTGGATCGCCCAGAACTGCGGCCAGTTGATTCCAACGAGCAACTGGTGGTTGGCGGCGGCCAGGCCAGGAGCGTCCTTCCAGTAGTCGTAGAGGCGTTCCAGGTAGTGCACGAACAACGCCACCACCATGTAGATCGCCGTCTTCCAGAGGACATTCCAGATCAGCGGCTTCTCGGGAAAGCGGTTGATGAACGGAAGCATGTTGGCAACGAGCACCGACTTGCCGAGGATCAGTGCAGCAAGGAGGACGGAGGCCGACGCAGGCAGCGAGACCCCTGTGCCGCGGAGCATCAGGGCACGGATGATCGCCACGACGTGGAGCGCGATAAAGAAGAAGATCGTCGGCGGCAGCATTTCCATGAATTCATGCTTGAGTGTGGCAGCCAGCTTACCCATCGCAGTCTCCTGAAGTGAATGCACCGGCCCGGCCCACCCAAGGTGCCGCAATCGACACAATCGAGCCTTGCCAATGCCAAGACACAATAGGACACCTTTCCCGGCCCAGCGCGGTAATTTGCCCGCGATGCGATTGAATTGCACCTAACCTTGAGTAAGCGATGATGCTCACCGCCATCAGCGCCGGCCAGTCGCCGGCGCATGCGTGGGGCTCTGCTTCGCCGCGTTTGCGTCCCGTATGGGCTTGCGTGCAAGTGCCGCCCATTCGGGATGTGCCCACGTATGCCCAACAACAAGGAGACGATCCATGGCCAGGGCGGACAACAAGAAACGCACCCAGAAGGGTGGCCAACCGACTTCCGCATCGATCTATCTCACCGCAGACGAGCGCGCCGCCAAAGGCCGGGCCCTGCGCGATGATGTGCCGCGCTCTTCCCAATCCGGCTGGAAGGCCGCGCGCAATCGCAAGGATCCGGTGGCACTGCTGGACGCATCGAACACGGGCCGGATACTGGAGCTGGTGCCGATCCGCTTCGGCCGCATGTCAGCCTCGCCCTTTGCCTTCTACCGGGGCGCGGCCGCGATCATGGCAGCCGACCTGGCAACCGCCCCCTCCAGCGGCATTCGCGTACAGAGTTGCGGTGACGCGCACCTGATGAACTTCGGCGGATTTGCCACGCCGGAGCGCAATGTCATCTTCGATATCAACGACCTCGACGAGACCCTTCCGGCTCCCTTCGAGTGGGACCTGAAGCGACTCACGGCCAGCATCGTGATCGCGGCCGACCATCTGGCACTACCCAGGAGCGACGCGGCACGCGTGGCGACTGACTCCGTGCGCGAGTACCGGGAGCGAATGCAAAACTACGCGGGGATGCGCGCGCTCGATGTCTGGTACGACCGCATCGACCTGCAGAAGTACGAGGACCGTAGCGGCGATCCCAAGATCGTCGAGATGACGCGCAAGCGGCTGGCCGAACGCATCGCCGCGGAACGGCGCAAGTCGGTACCCGACCACCTGTATCCGAAGTTTGTCGTGGAGGAAGGTCTGCATCCGAGGATCAAGGACGAGCCGCCGCTGATCTTTCATCCGTCTGAAGAACAGGCGCCCGGCCTGTCATCGGGCTACGAGGAGGCCATCGCGCGGTACCGCGAGAGCCTGCCCGACCATACGCGGGTGCTGTTCGACCGCTTTCACTTCTTCGACATGGCCATCAAGGTTGTCGGCGTCGGCAGTGTCGGCACGATGTGCGCCGTGTGCCTGTTCATGGCGGCCGATAACGACCCGCTGTTCCTGCAGGTGAAGGAGGCGCGGGCGTCGGTGCTGGAGCCCTATGCTGGCAAGAGCGTGTACGACAATCACGGCCAGCGCGTGATTGTGGGCCAGCGGCTGATGCAGGCCGCCAGCGACGTGTTCCTGGGCTGGACCCGGGGCAAGAATGGTCGGGACTTCTACATCCGGCAGTTGCGCGATATGAAGATGTCGGCCGTCATCGAGGACTGGGATAGCGGCATGCTCAGGCAGTACGGCCGGATGTGCGCCCATGCCCTGGCCCGTGCGCACGCGCGGACGGGCGACGCCGCGGTCATGGCGGGCTACATGGGCTCCGGCCAGACCTTCGATGACGCGATCGGCGAGTTCGCCACCGAATACGCATCACAGAACCGGAGCGATTTCCGGGCGTTTCTCGCCGCGATTCGGGAGGGACGCATCCAGGCGACGATCGAGGACATCTGATCTGCATGGGACATCATCGGGCCGGAAGCCGACAAGCTGCCGGCCCGCTTCTTATCTCGACGCCGAGGCTTGCGCCGCCTTAAGTGACGCGCCTGGACGGCGATACGGTGAACTCGCCCGGCTGCGGCGACCGCCGTTACCCTGGGTAGAGGTCAGGCGGCCCGGCGAACCTCCGCCGCCACCCCGGCCAGCATCAGGTCGAGGTTCTGCACTGCCGCCCCCGCGGCACCCTTGCCGAGGTTGTCGAACACCGCTGCCAACAGCACCTGCCCGTGCTCGCGGTTGGCGAACACGCCCAGGCGCAGGTCGTTGGTGCCGTTCAGCGCCTGCGGGTCGAGGTGCGTGGCGGCGGCCGATTCGGCGAGCGGCATCACCTCGACATGGCGGGCGTCGGCGTAGTGGTCGAGCAGGCAGGCGTGCAGCCTGTCGACGTCCGTGCCGGATGCCAGCAGGTCCAGCTCCAGCGCCACCGTCAGCACGATACCTTGCCGGAAGGCGCCGTAGGCCGGCACGAAGGCGGGGCGCCGTGCCAGGCCCGCGTGCTGCTGGATTTCAGGCGTGTGCTTGTGCGCCAGGCCCAGGCCATAGACCTGGAACGGCAGGGCCCGGGTGGCCTCCGGTCCCTCGTAGGCATCGACGGCGGCGCGGCCGCCCCCCGAATAGCCCGACACCGCGTGGATGGCGATGGGGTAGTCGTGCGGCAGCAGGCCGGCCTCCACCAAGGGGCGCAGCAGGCCGATCGCCCCGGTGGGATAGCAGCCCGGGTTGCTGACGCGCAGCGCGCCCGCGATGCGCTGCGCCTGGCCGGCGGCCATCTCCGGAAAGCCATAGGTCCAGCCGGCCTGCGTGCGGTGTGCCGAACTGGCGTCGATCACGCGCACCGCAGGATTGACGATGGACGTCACCGCCTCGCGTGCGGCGGAGTCCGGCAGGCACAGGATGGCGATGTCGCAGCCGTTGATGGCGTCGGCGCGGGCGCGCGCATCCTTGCGCTGGCCGGCGGGCAGCGTAAGGACGCGCAGATCGTCGCGTCCGCGCAGGCGTTCATGGATCTGCAGGCCGGTGGTGCCCTGGTCGCCGTCGATGAAAACAAGCGGTAGCGCATGGGATGGATCCTCGGAAGTGACGTGAAAGTGGCGGCCCCGGCCGGTTCGGCATCAGCTTTGCGTTGGTGCGGCCGCGGGTGTGGCGCGATCATGGAAGCGCCATCTTGCGCCACCGGATAGAATCGGAAAAGTTGAATTTCATGACGATGAAATTCACGAATCCTGAACGATATCCTCGTCAGCATTTACGCCCTTGACCGGAGTTCCGCCCCATGCGCGAGATCAGCCTGGACCGCCTGCGTACCCTCGTCGCCATCGCCGATCTGGGTTCCTTCGCCGAAGCTGCGCGCGCGTTGCACCTGGCTCCACCCACCGTCAGCCTGCACATTGCCGAGCTGGAAGCCCGCGTCGGCGCGCCACTGCTGACGCGCAAGCGCGGCGAGGTGCGTCCGTCGTCGATTGGCGAGACACTGGTCGATCGCGCCCGCCGCCTGCTGGCCGATGCCGACCTTGCGCTGGACGACGTGCAGCGTCAGGTGCAGGGGTTGACCGGCCGCGTGCGCCTCGGCGCCTCGACCGGGGCCATCGCCCACCTGCTGCCGCAGGCGCTGGCCATGCTGGCGGAGCAGCACCCCGACATCGACGTGCAGGTGGCCGTGCTCACCTCGGAGGAGACGCTGGCGCGGCTGGCCGCCGGCACGCTGGAGATCGGTCTGGTGGCCCTGCCACAGGCGCGCGTGGCGGGGCTGACCATCCGCCCTTGGCGGCGGGATCCTGTGCGGGCTTTCCTGCCAGCGAGCTGGCCCTGCCCTGCGCGCATCACGCCGGCCTGGCTGGCAACGCGCCCGCTGATCCTGAATGACGGCACCACGCGCCTGTCGCGCCTGACCGCCGAGTGGTTCGCCAGCGGTGGCCAGAGGCCGGCGCCGCGTATCCAGCTCAACTACAACGACGCCATCAAGAGCCTGGTGGCGGCCGGCTATGGCGCGGCCCTGCTGCCACACGAGGTCACCACGCCGGCGCCGGATGCGCGCGTGGTGATGCGGCCGCTGCGGCCGGCATTGTGGCGGCGACTGGGGTTGGCGCACAGCGCGGAACGGGTAGAACGTGCCACGGAATACGTGCTGGAGGCCCTGTGGGCGCTACGGGCGGGGTAGCGCCGTTGGCCACACGCCGACCGGCTGTTGTGCGAGTTGTGCGAGTTGTGCGAGGCACCCACCCGACTCGCGACAAGCGAAGTCGTCCTTTTCAGGTAGACCCAAGCCGGTCTCGAGTTTGTCTGGCTACGTTTTTTGTCCAGGGGAAGCTGGACCAGTACTTCCCGACAAACTCCTCAATCTCGCCACGGTGCTTCAGGGAGAGGCCGATGATGTCCAGCCCCTCGAGGAACATGCGGCGGTGCCTCGCGGACAGCTCAAAGGGATACTCCCCTGAAGGTGTCCGCACCCGCATCGCATCGAGATCAATCGTGATCACGTTGCCGCTATTCGCGTCCACGTCGTTCATCAACTGCTCAATGGCTTCCCGCGGCAACATTACCAGCAGAAGCTGGTTATTCATGGCGTTCGAATAGAAGATCTCGCCGAAGCTGGGTGCAATGACGGCGCGAATGCCAAATTGCTGCAGTCCCCATACCGCGTGCTCGCGGCTCGATCCGCAGCCGAAGTTCGCTCCGCCGATGAGGATGCCGGTGCCGGCGTACTCCGGGCGATTCAGCACAAAGTCCGGACGGCGTGCGCCGGTGGCGTCGAAGCGGTGGTCATAGAGAATGCCTTTGTCCAGGCCAGTCTTGTCGATGCCCCGCAGGAACTGCTTCGGGATGATCTGGTCGGTATCGAGGTTTTCGATGCGGATCGCCGCACCCTTGCCAGTGATGTGCGTGTACTCAGACATGGGAAGTCTCCAGCTTTCGGACGTCGGTGATCGTTCCGGTGATCGCCGCGGCGGCGGCCATGGGCGGGCTCATCAGGTGGGTGATGGCCCCGCGTCCTTGCCTGCCCTCGAAATTGCGATTGGTGGTGGAAGCGCAGCGAACGCCGTCGGCGAGCACGTCATCGTTCATTGCCAGGCACATCGAACAACCCGGCTGGCGCCATTCGAATCCCGCGGCGGTAACGATGTCGGCAATGCCTTCCCGTTCGGCCTGAGCCTTGACCGCGCCTGAGCCGGGTACCACCATGGCCCTGACCCCTTCGGCCACCTTCTTGCCGCGGACTACGTTCGCCACGGCCCTGAGATCCTCGATGCGTCCGTTGGTACAGGATCCGATAAAGACATGCTGGATCGGCGTGCCTTCCAACGCCGCCCCGGGCGTCAGGTGTGTGTACGCAAGCGCCCGTTCAACCGACCGCTGCTCGACTTCGTCGATCTGATCCTCGGGGAATGGAATGTGTCCGGAAACAGGTAGTACCTGGTCGGGGCTGGTTCCCCAGGTCACATAGGGCTCGACATCGCTCGCGTCAAACACATACTCCATATCAAACAGGGCGCCCGCATCGCTTTGCAGGCTTGCCCAGTATCGGAGCGCATCTTCACGTTGCGGGCCTTCGATGTCCACCGCACGGCGCAGCACGTAATCGGTGGCGACCGCATCTGGCGCGATCAACGCGCCTCGCGCCGCAGCTTCCACCGTCATGTTGCAGAGCGTGAAGCGTGCCTCGACGCTCAGATCCAGAATGGCCGATCCGCAGTATTCGACGACATACCCGCGTGCGCCTTGCGCGCCGATCGCACCGATGATCCTGAGAATGAGATCCTTGGCGGTCGTGCCGACCGGGAGCTTCCCGTCTACGCGGATGCGCATGGTCTTTGCCATCCGATAGACCAGCGTCTGGGTCGCCAGCACATGTTCGACCTCGGAGGTCCCGATACCGAAGCCCAGGGCGCCGAGCGCGCCATACGTCGTGGTATGGCTGTCGCCGCAGATCACCACCATGCCCGGCCGGATCATCCCGTGCTCCGGTGCAATCACGTGCTCGATCCCTTGCAGCGTGTCGTTGGTGTCGAACAGCGGAATCGCATGCCGGTTGCAGTTGTCCCGGAGGTTCGTGGCCTGCAGGGCGGAGGCGGGATCCGCGATCACCCGGATCGCCGTTGGGTGCGTCGGAATGATATGGCTGACGACGGAGACGTTTTGCCCGGGGATCAGCACACCGCGATCTTGCTCATGCAGCCCATGGAATGCCTGAGGACTGGTGTACTCATTCATCAGGTGCAGGTCGCAATACAACAGAACGTTGTCTTCATCAATTCTGGCGACCGTATGGGAGTCGACCAGCTTCTGGTACAGGGTTGTCGGGGTCATTGCTATACCTCTTTCAGGATCATTCCGCGGTGATGCCGCGCTGCTTGATCAATCTGGCCCACATGGGCATCTCCTTTTCCAGGCGTTGCCGCGCCGCCTCGGGCGTGCTCGGCGTCGCCTCGAAGCCTTCCTTGAGCATCCGGTCCCTGGCCGCCTGCGATGCCAGCGCGGCATTCAGTGCGGCGTTCAACTTGTCTACGACAGGCTTCGGCGTGCCCGCCGGCGCAAACACCATGAACCAGGTTTCAAACGTGTAATCGGACAGGCCCGCCTCGGCTGCGGTCGGGACATTGGGAAGCAGTGGGGAGCGCTTTGATCCGGTGACAGCCAGCGCCCGGAGCTTGCCGCTCTGGACATGTTGCTGGGCGGCGGAAACCACCGGGAAGCTCATGTCGACCTGACCGGCGATCGTGTCAACCAGGGCCGGGCCACCGCCGCGATAAGGGACGTGGACGATAGAGACGCTTGCCACAGACTTGAACAGTTCTGCGGACATATGAAACGTGCTCCCGTTGCCTGCCGAACCATAGGTCAGCTTGTCGGGCTTTGCCTTCGCAACGGATATCAGTTCCTGAAGGTTCCTGGCGGGCACATTGTTGTTGACCACCAGGACATGCTGCGAACTGGCGACCATGCCGATCGGCGCAAGGTCCTTCAGCGTGTCGTACGGCATGCGCGGGAACAGGCCCGGGTTGATGGCGAGCGAGACCGTTTGCAGTCCGATCGTGTAGCCATCGGGGGCGGCTTTCGCGACCGCATCGACACCGATATTGCCGCCGGCGCCGGCCCGGTTCTCAACCACGATGGTGCCGCCCAGACTTTTCGCCCAAGTGTCAGATACCAGACGCGCGGCGATGTCGGCGCTTCCACCCGGCGCGTACGGCACAATGAGCCGGACCGGTCGCTGAGGATAGGATTGCGCAGCCGCAGTGCCAGCGAACGTGGCACAAATCAGCGCTGCGGTGAGATGGGCAAACTTCATGGGCGTCTCCTGTGAGTATGAATCGTTATGGAAACCATCCTATCAGTTACCACATGACGCATAATTCATAGTTATTCACTTCTTTCGTTCCTGTAGTTCACCAATGGACCATTTCTCCGACCTTGCGTTTTTCATGCTGATCAACCGGCACGGAAGCCTTGCAGGGGCCGCGCAGGAACTGGGCGTCACGCCACCGGCCGTCAGCAAGCGGCTTTCTGGCCTTGAGGCCCGTCTGGGTGTCCGCCTGTTGCACAGGACCACGCGACGCATCAGCCTGACGCCCGAGGGGGAGCGCTACCTGGTCGAAGGCGCCAGAATTCATGCGGAGATGGAAGCCCTTGAGCGCACCATTGCGGGAAGCAGCAGTACGCCGCACGGCTTGCTAAAAATCGGGGCAACACTGGGATTCGGACGAAGGCATATCGCGCCGGCCCTCTCCGAATTCACGCGGAAGTTTCCGAAAGTCGAGGTGCAGCTTTATCTGAGCCATCGTTCGCTGAACCTGGTCGAGCAGGGTCTGGACGTGCTGGTCCACTTTGGAGAACTGCCGGATGTGCGACTGACCGGTCGGCTACTGGCCAACAACCGCCGCATGGTCTGTGCCGCACCGTCTTACATCGAAGCAAGCGGCGAGCCTTCAAGTCCGCGCGACCTGTCCCGGCACAACTGCATTTTCATCCGTGAGAGCGATGAGACGTTTGGTACCTGGCATTTGCGCAACGGCGCGCAGCAGGAAACCGTCAAGATCCGCGGGACCATGAGCACAAACGACGGAGAGTCCGCGTTGGCCTGGGCGCTCGATGGTCAAGGCTTGATCGTACGCTCGGAGTGGGACGTCGCGGAGCACCTGCGAAGCGGCGCGTTGTGCCGGGTGCTGCCGCAATGGCAGCTCACACCGGCGGATATCAATCTCGTATTTCCGGCCCAGAGCAATCGCCCCGACAAGGTTCGGGTTCTCGTGGACTTCCTGCTGGACCGCTTCGCCGATCACCGTGGTCCAGCTTCCGGCGGCTCGGACGGTCACTGGTAGTACTGGTATTACCTTCCAGAGCATCACTCACGTCGGCGCCAGGCTCGCGTATGCGACGTAATGCGGATACCGCTTGGGGACAGATAGCCGGCTACGTTGGAATCGGCAGCGGTCATGCCATGCCGACGGTCAGCCACACGAAGCTGAACGCCTGTTCGCTCGGCAGCGTGCACGATTCCCCTCGCAAGCACCGCTACTTGGCCCGGTAGCCAAGGCGCTTCGAAACTGCCTGCGCACAGGCATCCAGCGCTTTGGCAACCGGGCCGTCCCAATCGGTATCGACCGTGCCGGTCGGCCCCATGATGGTAATCGTCAGCGCAATGTTTCCCGAGTAGTCGAACACGGGCGCGGAAAAGGCAACGATCCCTGGCGTGGGATGGTTGATGCTGCGGGACATGTGGCGCGCCCGCGCTTCCTTGATCATCTCCTCCACAATGGCAGCGTCCAGCGGATGCGCGATATCGGGGCCGAGCCGTACGCGATCGTCCAGCAACAGCTTCTCGGTGAGCTGGCGCGGCTGGAACGCCGAGAAAATCCTGCCGGTTGCCGTATTGGCGAGCGACATGACCGTGCCGGTTCGGATATTCGTGTGGATGGGATAGGACGCATCGATGAGCCGCACGATGACCGGCCCGAGGTTTCCCCATACCGCGAGCGCGACCGCGTGCGACGTTTCTTCCGACAGCGCTTCGGCGAACGGCGTGGCCTCGCGGATGGGGTTGAGCGTCTGCAGGCTGGTCAGCCCGAGCTGGATGGCCATCGGGCCGAGCAGATAGCGACCCGTGACCGGGTCCTGGGCGACGAGTCCGATCTTCCCGAAACTCACCAGATACGGATGGATCTTGCCGGACGGCATGTTTGCCGCCTTCACGAGATCGCGTAGCGCCATCGGCCTGGCCTCGGAGGCCAGCACCTTCAGGATTTCCCCCCCCACTTCAATCGACTGGATGCCGCGGCGTTCTCGCTCGGGTGGCTCGGGTGCCTGGTCGGTCTGGTCCACGGTATGTCCCTGCCATGAGATGGTTAGTGCGCGCAGTATAACACTAGACATTATCTAATGCGTAAGCATAGGGTTAACTAGTAGATCATTTCAAGCGCGCTAGTACTAATCTAGCAATCATGGCGGCGCCGCTCTTGGCGGCCATACCGCCCGCACTTGAATGGAGAAGTCGATGTCTGCACTGCAACAGGAAAAATGTGATGTTCTGATCATCGGATCAGGCGTCGCCGGCATGTCCGCGGCCATTACCGCCGCCAGCCGGGGCTTGAAGGTCATCGTGGCCGAGAAGGCGAGCTACTACGGCGGCACGACGGCCCGCTCGGGCGGCTGGCTATGGGTGCCGAACACCCATCTGGCCAAGGCATACGGCCATCACGAACAACCGGACCAGGCGCTGACCTATATCCGGAACCAGGCCGGCGCCGGGTTCGACGAGGCGCGTGTACGCGCCTTCCTGGCGAACGGCCCCAAAGCGATCGAGTTCTTCATGTCGAAGACCGCCGTCCAGTTCGACATGCCGCTAACGTTCCCGGACTACCACGCCGAGGCGCCCGGCGCCGCGCAAGGCGGCCGCTCGATGGTGACGCGCCCGTACGACGCCCGCGAACTCGGCCCATTGCTCAAGACCCTCGGCCCCGTGCTGCCGGAACTGACCGTCTTCGGTGTGACGATCGGCTCCGGCAAGGAGATCGTTCATTTCATGCGGGTGACGCGATCGCTGGCGTCCGCCTGGTATGTCACCAAACGCCTGACCAGGCATTTCCTGGAGGTAATGAAGTACGGGCGGGGCATGACGCTGACCAACGGCAATGCGCTGGCCGCGCGACTCGCGAAGTCGGCGGCCGACCTGTCGGTCCCGGTATGGCTGTCGTCGCCTGCCGTGGCGTTGTTGCAGGACGGAGGGCGCGTCACGGGCGCAGTGCTTCAGCGCGACGGCCAGCGGATCAGCGTAAAGGCGCGTCACGGTGTGGTGCTGGCCAGCGGCGGGTTTCCGCACGACCTCGAGCGGCGCAAGGAGACCTACCCGCACGTGCAGGCAGGCCACGGCCACTTCTCGCCAACGCCGCAGACCAATGTGGGCGACGGCGTGCGCATGGCCGAAGCGGTGGGCGGCGTGTTCGACAAGAACCTGTCGAATGCCGCCGCGTGGACGCCCATGTCGCTCGTGCCGCGCAAGGACGGCACGACCGGCATCATGCCCCACTTCATTGACCGGGCGAAACCAGGCGTGATTGCCGTCAGCCTGGATGGCAAGCGCTTTGCCAACGAGGCGAACTCGTACCACGATCTCGTGCAGGCGATGATCGCCGCCTCGAAGGGCAAGCCGGAGACGGCGTGCTGGCTGATCGCCGACCATGCGGCGATCCGGCACTACGGCCTCGGCTTCGTGAAGCCGTTCCCGATGCCGCTCGGGCCGCATCTGCGCAACGGCTACCTCAAGCGCGGCAAGACCATCGAGGACCTTGCGAAGCAGGTCGGTATCGAACCGGCGACGCTCGCCGCCACCGTTCGCCAGTACAACGAAACGGCGCAGTACGGGCGCGACCCCGAGTTCGGGCGTGGCAGCAAAGCCTACAACCGCTACCAGGGCGATGCGCTGCACACGCCAAATCCCTGCGTCGCGCCGCTGGCCAACGGTCCGTTCTATGCGCTCAAGCTCGTACCGGGCGACCTTGGCTCCTTCATGGGCATCCGTACGAACGAGCACGCCCAGGTCGTCTCCCTGGACGGCGATCCAGTCCCCGGCCTCTACGCAGCGGGCAACGACGCGGCAAGCATCATGGGCGGCGAGTACAGCGGTGCGGGCATCACGCTCGGCCCGGGCCTGACCTTCGGCTATGTCGCGGGCAACCACATCGCCGATCACTCTCAGGCCACGCCCCCGAATGCGAGCGCGGCTTCCGCGCGCGAGCCTCTGGCCATGCACTGAACTCCCTGCCCGATTGTTGTCACCCACGCGGCCGCATTGCGGCGGCCGCGTGGCGGCGTTCACCCTGAATTTCCCTGGATTGCAATCATGCTGATTCCTCAACTCCTGACCGGGAAGGTCGCTTTTATAACCGGCGCGGGCCAGGGCAACGGCCGGGCCATCGCCATCGGCCTCGCCGAGGCCGGCGCGACGGTCGTCGTCACCGACATGAACGAAGCCAATGCCAATGAGACGGCGGCGATGATCGATGCCCGGAACCACGCGGCGCGTGCCTGCGCGCTGGACGTGACCGATGCCGCGCAGTGCCGTGCCGTCGCCGAAGAGATCACCGCCAGCGTCGGCCCCGTCGACGTGCTGGTGAACAACGCCGGCATCCTGATTCGCCAGGGCATCGACAGCGAGCATGCGCTGGACAACCTGCAGCGGGTGATGAAGGTCAACCTCGAAGGGACGTTCAACGTCTGCCACGCGTGGCTGCCGGCCCTGCGACAGACCCGTGGCGCCATTGTCAACGTCGCCTCCATCGCGTCGTTCTCGGGCCAGCCGAACACGCTCGGCTACTCGCCCTCGAAGGGCGCGGTGAAGATGCTGACCCAGTCGCTGGCAGCCGACCTCGCGCGCGACGGTGTGCGCGTCAATGCCATTGCGCCGGGCGTCATCGACACGCCCATGACCGCGTCCACGCGCACGGACCCGGCGAAGCTCGAACGCTTCATGTCCCGTATCCCGATGAACCGGGTGGGGCAACCCGAAGAGCTGGTGGGCGCGGTGCTGTTCCTCGCTTCGTCGATGTCCACCTATGTGACCGGCGTGACCCTGCCCGTGGACGGCGGATACCTCGCCGCCTGACCCTCACAAACGAGGCAGGCGCGGACATCGCGTTTGCCCGCCCATCCAGGAGACAAACGATGAAACAGGCATCCCGCACGATCGACGTGCAGTCCTTCATCGACGCCGAACGCTTTTCCCCCTGCCAGTGGCTGGTCCTCGCCTTCTGCTTCCTCGTCGTGGCGGCTGACGGCTACGACACGGCGGCCATCGGCTTTATCGCTCCGTCGCTGGCGCACGAATGGGGCATCGCCCGCGGTGAACTCGGTGTCGTCATGAGCGCCGCACTGGCTGGGCTGAGCCTGGGCGCGATCTTCGCGGGACCGGTGGCGGATCGCGTTGGCCGCAAGGCGGTACTGGTGGCGGCTGTCACATGCTTCGGAGGATGGACGCTCGTTGCCGCCCAGGCGCAAACCGTTGGCACGTTGACCGTCCTGCGCTTCCTGACCGGCCTCGGACTCGGCGCAGCCATGCCGACGACCATCACGATGATGTCGGAATACGCGCCGTCGCGTCTGCGCTCCCTTGCGGTGAATGCCATGTATTGCGGCTTCTCCGGTGGACTGGTGGCGGGCGGCGCGGCATCGGCCTGGCTGATTCCCCATTTCGGCTGGCGCGGCGTGTTGACGGCTGGCGGCATCGCGCCGCTGGTACTCGCCGTACTGCTGCTTGCGCTGCTTCCGGAGTCGGCCCAGTTCCTGGCGGTGCGCAACGGGGCGCCCGAGCGGATCGCGCGCATCCTGAAGCGCATTGCGCCTCGGCAAACGCTCGAACACTGCGTGTTCGTCGCGCCGATGGCTGCGGCAGGCAAGGCGGGAAAGGCTTCGGCTCTTGCACTCATCCTGTCGGCAGGATACCGGCGGCGCACCGTCATGCTCTGGCTGTCGTGCTTCATGGGTCTGGTGATCTATTACCTGATGACGAACTGGATGCCGACGCTGTTCCGTGAAGCCGGATACAGCGTGGAACGTGGCGCGCTGCTGGCCTCCCTGTTTCCCCTTGGTGGCCTGCTGGGCAACCTTGCTGCTGGCTGGCTCATGGACCGCTTCAATGCCAACCGTACCATCGTCGTGGCGTACCTGCTGGCCGCCGTGCTCGTCATCGTGGTGGGACGCGGTGTCGATCATCCGGAGTTCCTGGGTATCTCGCTTTTCCTTTGTGGCACCCTGGTCACGAGCGCGGCAACTTCGATGTCCACCTACGCCGCAAGCCTCTATCCGACCGAGGCACGCACCACCGGGGTGGCGTGGATGCAGGGCATCGGGCGCATCGGTGGCATGGCGGGCTCCTTTATCGGTGCGGGCCTCCTCGGCCTTGGCTGGGGCTTCGGCGATGTATTCGGCCTGCTCGCGGTGCCGGCGCTGCTCGCGGCGGGGACGGTATTCATGATCGCCAAGCCCCGGCACGCCTATCCGATGGCAAGGGTGGCGGAGTGAGGCGATTCGGGCCTCTCGCCATTGCGGCGGCCATGAGCATGGCGTCCATGCGCGCGTGTGACGCCTTGCTTCCGGCGCTATCGTCGGACTTCGGCGTACCCGTTGGCATGGCAGCGTGGTCCATCTCCGCGTTCGCTTTGGCCTATGGGCTGATGCAACTCGTATTTGGCCCGCTCGGCGACCGCTTCGGCAAGCTTCGCGTCATCACGCTGGCGCTGACCGGCTGCGCCGTTGCGCATGTCATGGCCGCCGTGGCCCCGACCATGCCCGCCCTCGCGCTGGCCCGGGGACTCTCGGGCGCCGCAGCGGCGGGGGTCATCCCCATGAGCATGGCGATGATCGGCGATACGGTTCCGGCGAGGGACCGGCAGCAGGTGCTTGCCCGCTTCTTCCTCGCGACCATCGGCGGGACGATCGGTGGCCAGTGGATGTCCGGCCTGCTTGCCGACTGGCTGCACTGGCGCGTTGTCTTCTGGGTGCTGGCGACGGGGTCTGGCGTTGCCGCGCTCGCCGTGCGGACGCGGGGCTCGGGCCTGGTCTCCCACCTGGCTGCCAGGCGTTCATTCGGGGAGCAGTTCCGCAGCGTGCTGGGTCAGCCGCGCGCAAGGCTGCTGTTCGCAGTGACGGCAATCGAAGGCCTGTTCACCCTGGCGGGATTTGCCTTCGTGCCGACCTACCTGCACGGCCGCTTCGGGCTCGGCCTGGGCGCGGCCGGCGCCGTGATGGCGATGTATGGTGCTGGTGGCCTGGCCTATGTGGCGGTCTCAGGCGTGCTGTTCAGGCGCCTGGGGCCTGATGCGCTGGCCGCCCTCGGCGGCATGCTCCTGGGCGCAGCCTTTGCCATCGTGGCGCTCGGACCACGGTGGGAATGGAGCGTCCCCGGATGCTTCCTCGGCGGACTCGGCTTCTACATGCTTCACAACACCTTGCAAACGCAGGCGACCGAGGTGTTCCCGCCATCGCGCGGCACGGCGGTCGGGCTGTTTGCCGCGAGCCTGTTCCTGGGACAGGCGATCGGCATGAGCGGCGCCGCGGCCGTCGCCGGAACGCTGGAAGCGCGATGGTTGTTCGCCGCCGCCGCCGTGGCCCTTCCCGTTCTCGGCCTGGCATTCGGCGCACGGCTCCGCGCGGACGCTCCCCGTCACCGCCCCGGATAGCCAGGCGGCACAATGAACGCCCGCGGAAAACCCTGAACTTCGATACACCGGCCCACCAACGATTCCATCAACTCGTTGTATCGACCGCTTGAATCCGCAGCCAGTTTCGGCCACTGATCGTCTCCGACCAGGCGGCCGCTCTCGACCTGGTTTGCGACGTAGCTCAATAGAAGCCTCCCGACTTCAATGCATCGATGGCCATGTTTGCGCCGAGGGCAAGCAGAACAACGCCCATAGTCCAGCGTTGAGCAAGCAGAAGTCCCGGGCGGCTGGAGAGGAACCTCGCCATGCTGCCGGAGCAGACCGCCACAAAGCCATTGACCGATGCGAATGCCACAATCAGCGACGAACCGAGCACGAGCGATTGCCTCAGCACGCTGCCGTCCTGATGGTTGATGAATTGCGGCAGGAGCGACAGAAAGACCATCGCGAGCTTGGGATTCAGCAAACTAGTCGTTGCGCCCATCGCGAAGAGCCGGCGAGGCTGTTCGCGAGGCAGATCGCGAACCTCCAGAGGCGAACGGCCCCCAGGCCTCACGGCCTGCCACGCCAGATAGAACAGATACACGGCGCCCACCGCACCCAACGCGCTGCCTGCATAAGGCACCCTCAGGAAAAGCGCCGTGATGCCGAATGCTGCCCCGAACATATAGACGAGGTATCCGAGCATGACGCCTGCAAGCGATATCAGGCCGGCCGCAGGTCCTTGCGCAATCGAGCGCGACATCACGTAGATCATGTTCGGACCCGGTGTCACGGCAAGCATTCCGCCGACCGCCAGAAATCCGTAAATCGATACCGTACCGTGCATTTTTGTGGGCTCGTTCAAGTGGTCATCCCAAGCAGTATCGGTCCGATGCATACTCAAGTAAAACGCATTAAACTGAATCCATTGCTCAGCTTTTCTGACCAAAATGAAGAAGCTCGATCTGGACGTTCTTGAAATGGTTGTGGCGGTCGCCGATACAGGTTCATTTGTTCGGGGTGCGGAGTCCGTGCATCGATCGCCATCGGCGGTGAGCATGCAGATCAAGGCGCTTGAACAAGCGCTGGGAAAACCGCTCTTCGTGCGAAGCACCCGCAACGTGGCGATTACGGCAGAGGGCAGGACGCTTCTGGACTATGCCCGCCGAATGCTTGCCATGCGGGAGGAAGCATGGGCGTCGATCGTTCGCCCGGAGATAAAGGGCCGGGTCACCATCGGCGTTCCTGACGACTACGCTTCATCGTTGCTGCCACAGGTTCTGGGAAAGTTCGCGGTTGCTCACCCGCGTGTCGAAATCCGGGTCATCGGCCTGCCCAGCAGTGCGCTCGCTCCCTTGCTCAAAGACAATACGCTGGACCTGGCCTGCATCACGAAAACAAGGGGCATCGCGGGCGAATTCATCCGGTTCGAGCCGATGGTGTGGGCCGGGTCGGCCGCAAGGAAAGTATGGAAAGAACGCCCGCTGCCCATCGCCGTCTTCGCACATGGCAGCACCGCGCGTGCCCATGCCATCAGCGCGCTGCAGCGGGAAAATATCAAGTACCGGATGTCCTACGAAAGCCCGAGTCTGCTGGGCCTTGTCAGCATGGTAGAAGCGGGGCTCGCGATAGCGCCCCTCGCAAGATGCAGCGTGCCGGGGCACCTTGTCCAGCTATCCCAGAACGAAGGGTTGCCGCCCCTGGACGAACTCGAGGTCGTGCTTGCCCGCAGCGCACAGTCCGGCCGACCGCCGTGTGATTTTCTCGCCGAGCAGATTCTGGCTGAAATGAGGGGCTAGATCGGTCGTTCAATGGCCGGATATCGACACGATCCGCCCGAATGCCCGACGCCCTGACTGGCGCCCGTGACGATCGCTACTTTCGTGGACATCTCATGTCTCCCGGTCTGGGTAAGCCAATGTTGCTTCAGTGAACGACTACCATCTTTCCGCCGGCTTCATTGGCTTCCATCACCCGATGCGCCTCATGGATCTGATCAAAGCCGAACACCCGGGACGGAGTCACCTTGAGACGGCCAGCCGCCACGTCTTCTGCGATTTTCTGAAGCGGTACGTCGGACAGCGGAAAACCCGGGGTGCCGAACACGAAACTACCGAAAAAGGTCAGATACACGCCGCTCGCCATTTGCAGGAGTGGGTTGAAGTCCGCGATCGGAGCCAGGCCGCCCAACCAGCCCGCAAGACAGGCACGGCCACCCCGTCGCAGCATCGCCAGCGAATCGAGAATGGTGCTGTTGCCGACGAGGTCGAGTACCGCGTCAACCTGCTTTGCCTCGGCAATTCGCTGCGAAAGGTCCGGTCCCTCGAGCTCGACACGTGCCACGCCCAGGCCCTCCAGCATCTCGAAGCGCTCGCGATTGCGTGTTGTTGCGATGACCCGCGCACCGGCATTGACCGCCAGTTTCACCGCCGCCTGTCCAAACGATGATGTCGCACCGCGGATGACCAACGTCTGTCCCTCCGTGATCTCGAGATTGCGAAACAGGCAGGTCCATGCGGTCGCATAGGTTTCGGGGATGGCCGCCAGTTCGGCCCACGACAGGTCTGACTCAATCAATGCGACGTTGGACACCGGTGCGCGCGTGTATTCCGCATAGCTCCCGTTGATGGTTCGACCTAGACCTCCCATCAACGCGGCAACCTTCGCCCCAACCGGGAACTCGCCGCCAGGGCACGACTTCACCACCCCGACGCATTCGATGCCGCTTACCTTTGCGGCTTCGGCCCATTCGCCACGCCGCATATGCATCTCTGCGTGGTTGATGCCAAATGCCTTGATTTCGATTACCACGTGGCCCGCCAGCGGTTCGGGTTCAGGCAACTCTGTGTAGACAAGGCCATCCAGACCGCCGAATTTCTCGATCACGATTGCACGCATATTGCTGCTCCTTTGGTTGAACAATCAATTTGATTGGCGTGTCTGGTCGCTACATATCGACCACACACACCCACACTTCAGGTAACAAGAAAATCACGCATGGCCGCGGCGATTTCTGTCGCATGCGTCTCGAGCGCGAAGTGGCCCGTATCGAGAAAGCGCACCACCGCGCCAGGGATGTCACGCTTGAATGCCGTAGCGCCAGCAGGCAGGAAGAATGGATCATTTTTCCCCCAGACGGCGAGGAACGGAGGCTTGTGCGTTCTGAAATACTGCTGAAACGCGGGATACAACGCGACATTGCTTTGGTAGTCGCCAAACAGGTCCAGTTGAATCTCGTCCGCGCCGGCACGGCCCAAGTAAAAGTTATCCAGCGAATACCCGTCCGGCGATACCGAAGCCGTGTCAGATACCCCGTGTGTGTACTGCCAGCGTGTCGTTTCCGGAGTCAACAGGGCCCGCAGTGCCTCACGGTTTCCCTGCGAAGGATCTCGCCAATAAGCCCGGATAGGATTCCAGCCTTCGCTGAGTCCTTCTTCGTAAGCATTGCCGTTCTGGGAAATGATCGCGGTGATCCGCTCCGGATGGTTCAGCGCAAGCCGAAAGCCCGTCGGCGCGCCGTAGTCGAATACGTAGACGGCAAAGCGATCGAACCCGATCACTTCGGTAAAGCGGCTGATCACGTCGGCGATGTTGTCGAACGTGTAGGCGAAGGTGTCATGGGCCGGCATATCCGAACGACCAAACCCAGGTAGATCCGGCGCAACCAGATGGAAGCGGTCGGACAGTTGAGGAATCAAATCCCGAAACATGTGGCTCGAGCTTGGAAAGCCGTGGAGGAGCAGTACTTTCTGGGCACCGGCACGACCGGCTTCTCGATAAAACACATTGAAGCCGTCGACGTCGGCGTGGCGATAGGCAATAGCGGACATGAGGTTCTCTCTCGTGAGTTGATGACGTGACCGGTGGTTAACACGCGTTGGAAACAGCAACCAACATGCGAAGTGACCGCCGCTTTCCAGGCTGGGCGTCGCCGACAAGCACAACCGGTTGTTCGATTCGTTGCAGCGCTCTGTCCAGTACGGCGATGTCTTCGCCGGACGACATCACCGGCACGGATGCCGCCCTTGCATTGACGCCTCGCTCCGCCAGACCGCTAATCACCTTCCTGCAACTCGCTCCGTCCGCCCAGGCGCCATCCCCTAGCGCCGCTTTCACGTCTCCACGAGGCATTTCTCGCTCCTTTCAATCTTCCAGCCGTTTGCAATGCACACGCTCCGAACCCGAGTAACCGTTCTGCTGTGTTCATGTAGGTTAGTTTCTTGTTGTGTAACTTGTCAAGACGATTTTAAGGGGTTACCATGGCCTCCATCAACACTGCACATCAGGTCACTTGAGATGGACTACCGACGACTTCCCGCAATATTCGTGGCCGATGCGCAGGGCCTCGATTTCCTGAACTCGGTTGCCACGCCGACGAGTGAGCAAGTCGACTGGATCGGTGATGGGGAAGGCCTTCTTGCGTGGCTAGAACAGGCAGGTTTGGTGCCTCGCAGCACGCTCGACGCGCTACGGTCGGAGTCGATGCCCGGCGAACTCGATGGCGTCGCGGCACAGGCGCGAAGTCTGCGGGAATGGTTCAGGGGATTTGTCCAGCGTACGAAGGGACGACCGCTGGTCGCCGAGGATTTGCGTGAACTCGAACCTCTAAACCGCCTGCTTGAGCGGGACGAAGGGTATGCCGAGATCGTCGCCAACGCGCCAGGTGCGCCAACGGCCTTCGGACTACGTGCGACTCGACGGTGGCGCTCGCCGGAGTCGTTGCTGATGCCGATCGCCGAGATACTCGCGAAACTCGTGTGTGAAGAAGACTTCTTGCATGTGAAAGCGTGCGAGGGTCCTCAGTGCACGCTGATGTTTGCCGATCACACGCGGGGCCATGGCCGCAGATGGTGCAGCATGGCGATCTGCGGCAACCGGGCCAAGGTTGCGGCTCACCGGAAGCGGCTCAAGGAGCGGGCACTCGGCTGAGGTGATGGGTGACCTCGGCTGGGCTGGGCCGACAGGCCCGATCCGGCCACAAGGTGACCGATTTTCTGTTTGAACGGTTACTCGGTGAAGACAACGAGGACTTACTTGAACGAGTTCGGCTGCCTGTTGCGGCCGCTCACGCGTCCTTCAGGGACTGGCGGAAGCGTGTCCGGCAGCCGACATCACAGCGCTGATTTCGGATGCCTTTTCAAGGGCCGGCGCGCCCAGTCATCAAAGCCATCGGCTACCAAACAGTTTCTGCCTACCGCCCTACGCGCAGTCAGTGGACGCGTCGGCCGAAATGCAAAGCGCCGAATCTAGTGGGCCAGCCGAGATCTTTCCGCGACCGCCAATCTGATTTGTGGGATCACGATGCTCTCGAGGCCCGCGACACCATGGCCTTGCGCCCAGATTTCCTTATCGACCGCAGCAAAGAATGCCGGAGTACCGCGAGCGCGAAGAATGGGTTTCCCGTTAGGCCGGTCTCCAGCGGCCCAAGCGAGATGTTCAGGAAGATCCTTGCTCCGGACGTTAGAGTTAAACCCGCCGAGGCTGATCTCGACGTACTCGATCTGGTGGAATTCCGGCAGCGACTTCCGCATTATGTCCATAGAGCCAAAGTACTCGGCTTTGTAGCCACGGCATGCCACGCAGTTGTTTGCTCCAAGGTAGACCAGACTAATGCGTGACCCTGCCACCACATGCAGCGGACCAGACGACGGATAGCGCCCTACTCCACCTACACTAGGCGCGACGTTGGACGCTATCGCAGAGACTTCTTCTGTGGAGAGCCGAGTCATCCGAATGGCGGCGTGCTTTCCGTTTGCGCCATCAAATGTTCCTTCGAGGCTCTCTTCGCCTGACCGCAGAGATACTACGATTCGAGAGCCGGCATTTGTGACAAATGAAATCTGCAATCTGTCGCCGGTGAATCGCGCGTCAAAGTCCGTTACCTGCGACAGCGTCTTAGCATCGATCCAGCCATACCGGATATCACCCACCCGGATCTTCCCTGACTCTGCAGAGGCGTCCACAATTCGAAGCAGTCGCTCTCTTTTCTCTCCTTCGACCACAACCAACCAAGTACCATCGAGGGTCTCGCCGATCTGGTCGGCGCCCTTTGCCGTCGATGGCAGCAGTACCAAAGTGGCTCTGATGAATTCTCGGCGGTCCATTTCTTCCCCCTTGGCGCTGAAGCGACAGATCAAGTATGAACCCCTCGTCAATCTCTAGCCATCCGGACACCCCTTCTGTCCGGCGGGGAAGATGCGGGTAGCTCCGGGGCCAGGCTGCGCGACCGTTTCGCAAGCGCTGGATGATGTCCGAGATGGGCTCGGGCACGGCCGTTCACCAATGGCGGGCATCTTTCGGCTGAGGATTCAACCGCTCGACAACAACCGTCCGATGCGGACGTCGGGCGTCCCGACCTAGACACTTGCGAGAATCCACATGATTCAAATGAGTCAACCCGAAGACGTGCCCCACGCGTTTCAGACTGCTTGGAACAGCCACGACATGCAGTCCCTCGGCGCGTTGTTCCATGAGAATGCGACATTTGTGAACCGGTTCGGGCACTACGTGCGCGGCGTCGAGGCGATTATCAAGCTGCATGCGCCCATCCACGCAACTATCTACAGCGATTCCACGCTGGATAACGAACTGATCGACGTGATCCCCATCGGCGACGATGCGGCGGTCATTCACTTCTGGAGCCGCCTCACGGCCGGTGCGGCTCATCCGGCGGGCCCGCACGCTGTCGACACGCTGATCCTTGCCGTGCTGACGCGACAGGTTGGCAAGTGGCGAATCAAGGCGCTCGAGAATGTCACCCTGACGAATCCGCGCACGGGAGAAGCCGTCTTGAGAGACGACCGGAGTCCTTGATCGAGCCGCAAAGCTGCTTTCACGACGCACGAGGTTGTCTCGCTTGCCGGCTATCAGGCCCAAGAAGTAGCTCGCCCCGGACAAGGCCGGGGCGAGCTACCGATTCATCCGCCGCCGGCCCGTCTGCCCGTCTGCGATCAGATAGCCGGTTGCACCGCCATCCACCTCTCCTCATTGCTTGCCGCCGCCACTTGTTTGCCAATTGAATCGCCCAGGCGCGTGGCATCGGCGTAGATGGTGTCATGCTTCATTTCGGACACGCCATGCACGCCCGTCCCTGCGGCAGCGGCGACCGCCACGTGTCCGGCTATGGCGCCCACGCCAGCGGTCTCGGCAATGCCCGGGATATGACCACTGTCGGCATTGGCGACAAAGCTCTGCAGCGGCACCGGCGCGCCGTTGGCCGGCTTGTAAGAGATGCGCACCTGCACGCCGACCTCGCTCTTGCCGGCGCCAAGGCCGACCAGCAGTCGACGACGGCTAGTGCCTTCATCGATCTTGCGGAAGTCGCCTTCCACGATCAGCGCGTTGGCATTGGCCGGTGCAGGGGCGTCCGAGCGCACAGCGTTCAGGCCCTGCCCACGCAGCGTGCGCACAATCTCGTTGGCCACCTGTTCGCGTGCCTCGGAAGCCTCCTGCGATTGCTCGCCGGCAGCCGAGCTTCCTGTGGCCATCGTCTTCACCTTCTGCATGAAGCCACCGTCAAGTCGTACCTGACCGGCATCGGCGCTAAACGCATGCACGTAGATGACATCGGCCTGCACCGTCTGCAGCAGGCCAGGACGGCTGATGTCGGTGACACCGGCATTGGCGTAGCCGGCCGTCAGCATTGCGCCCGTCGCGAGAGCGGCAATGGCCAGGCGCTTGATCTTGGTGGCAGTGGTTTGGAGAGTGGTGGGCATCTTGAATCCTTCAGTTTGTCGATGCGCTGCGGCGCGGTGAACAGAGTATGGAAAACGGCGGCGTCGTAAGCCAGGCAGGAATTATTTCGTCCGATGTCACGGCCTTCGGCGCGGGTTGCGAGGTCGGACATGAACGCTCACACGGCGCCAATGCTGTGACCTCGCGGTCTCAGCGCACAACGTAGATGGGACGAGAAGCGACGTAGACGGTACGCCGGCTGGCCTTCACGACCACCGCCGGCAGCGGCGCTACGGCCACGTACACCACCTTCGGTGCAGGCTTGATAACCACTACTGGCTTCACGACCACTGTCGGCGC
This sequence comes from Cupriavidus sp. 05T41, assembly GCF_056396525.1. Lineage (NCBI taxonomy): Bacteria > Pseudomonadati > Pseudomonadota > Betaproteobacteria > Burkholderiales > Burkholderiaceae > Cupriavidus > Cupriavidus sp. 05T41. The sequence continues at coordinate 71,259 of NZ_JBFTLQ010000012.1, read as the reverse complement.
GGTCGTCACCGCAACCGTCGCCCGGGCGACATGAACGGGAGCCGGAGCGACCACCACGGTCGAGGCAGACGCCTGGCCGCTGGCCAACAGCATCACGGTGCCGGCAACGGTGCCAAGGAAGCGGGAGATTCGAGAGAAGCGCGAGGTCATCACAAGTCCTTCAGTTTCAGTTTCGGTTTCAGCCAGCCGGTGCGGCGCGGCGACGGACCGAACTATAGGTCGGGGACTTGTGAATCTCGCGGTGGAAAACATGTCACGGCGTTACACGATCGCGGCGTCGAACAGCCGCGCGGATTCACGGCCGGATGCGATGGACATTGGCGTCTGTCCTGCACCCGCCATGGTTCCACGACCCATGACATGGGCCGACATAATTGCCGCATGGCGCCCTCCCCGACCGACTCCTACAGTTGGCTCACCGACGCAGCAACGTCACCGCTCAACACACAGGACGATCATGGAAAACCTCCACAAGATAGCGCTCTTCGCCACGGTCATCGTCGTGGCCGCCTCACTGGTAGAAGCCTTCTTCCTGGCACGCAAGGCGCGTCAGGGAGGCAAGGACTACCCCTGGCACGAAATGGGCCTGTCGCTGGCCGACATGGCCGGCCGCAAGCTGACGGCACTGCTGCCGCTCTCGCTGGCCACGCCGATCTTCGCGTTTGCCTGGGACCACCGCATCTTCACGATCCAGATCAACGGCGTGCTCGCGGTGCTGCTGCTCTTCATCGCCCAGGAGTTCTGCTACTACTGGTACCACCGCGCCTCGCACCGTATCCGCTTCTTCTGGGCCACCCACGCCGTGCATCACTCGCCCAATGAGCTGACGCTGGGCACCGCCTACCGCCTGGGCTGGACCGGCAAGATCACGGGCACCGCCATCTTCTTCGCACCGCTGGTGTTCCTGGGTGTGCGTCCGGAAGTGGTGCTGGCCACGCTGAGCCTGAACCTGCTGTACCAATTCTGGCTGCACACCACCTGGATCCCCAAACTTGGCTGGCTCGAATACGTGTTCAACACCCCGTCGGCACACCGCGTGCACCATGCCTCGAACGTGGACTACCTCGATGCCAACTACGGCGGCGTGCTGATCATCTTCGACCGGCTGTTTGGCACCTATGTGGAAGAACGTGAAGACGAACCGTGCCGCTTCGGCCTGGTCCATCCGACCACCACGCACAATCCGCTCGTCAACCAGTTCGAGCACTGGGTCAGCCTGGGCCAGGACATGATGAAATCGGGCAACGTGCTGAACGCGATTGGCTACCTGGCCATGCCCCCGGGCTGGGCACCGGATGGCAGGGGCACGACGACAGAGGAACTGCGTCAGCAGCAAACCGTTGAACATGCGGTGGCGGTGAGCGCCAGATAACAGGAAGGGCGATGGAGACACGGGCAGCATGCGCTGCCCGATTTTCTTGGTTTATCGCCGATTTCAGGGAAGGCCGGTGATCCGGCGGCCGAGGCCGGCCAGTTTGCGACGATCCTCGCTCGTGATCGAACGACCGCAGCGGACACGAAGACAGCCACGCGTTCCTGCGCCGGCTCATGACACTGTTCGTTCGACAGACGTCTACAAATCCCCCAGCTATCGTTGCCCGAACATCCGTGCCTGCCGTCACCTCCGACAACTGAAAGCGGGTTTCACATTGCGGAATTTGCTCCGAACTTCCCCAACGCCATCGTTCCGTTCCCCGAAAACGCGTTCCACATTGCGAAATTCAAAGCCTAAGTCATTGAAAAATAAGGACAAACCAACTCTTATGTCTTATATAAGACTTCGCCGCGATGCACCAGAAGCGCCATACAATGATTCCACGCTGATTGCTTCGACACCCGTAGCAACACACGCAACCCTTTCTTCAAACGCGCTTTCTTCTTAGGAATTTCCCATGGCCCAGTATCAAGACGACATCAAGGCAGTCGCCGGTTTGAAAGAGAACAACGGCAGCGCATGGAATGCCATCAACCCTGAGTATGCCGCCCGCATGCGTGCCCAGAACAAGTTCAAGACGGGCCTGGACATCGCCAAGTACACCGCCAAGATCATGCGTGCCGACATGGCCGCCTACGATGCAGACCCGGCCAAGTACACCCAGTCGCTGGGTTGCTGGCACGGCTTCATCGGCCAGCAGAAGATGATCTCCATCAAGAAGCACTTCAACAGCACCGAGCGCCGCTACCTTTACCTGTCCGGCTGGATGGTGGCCGCGCTGCGCTCCGAGTTCGGCCCGCTGCCGGACCAGTCGATGCACGAAAAAACCTCCGTCAGCGCGCTGATCCGCGAGCTGTACACCTTCCTGCGCCAGGCCGACGCCCGTGAACTGGGCGGCCTGTTCCGCGAACTGGATGCTGCCCAAGGCCCTGCCAAGGCCGCCATCCAGGAAAAGATCGACAACCACGTTACCCACGTCGTGCCCATCATCGCGGACATCGACGCGGGTTTCGGCAACGCCGAAGCAACGTACCTGCTGGCCAAGCAGTTCATCGAAGCGGGCGCATGCTGCATTCAGATCGAAAACCAGGTGTCCGACGAGAAGCAGTGCGGCCACCAGGATGGCAAGGTCACCGTGCCGCACGAGGACTTCCTGGCCAAGATCCGCGCCATCCGCTATGCCTTCCTGGAACTGGGCGTGGACGACGGCATCATCGTGGCCCGTACCGACTCGCTGGGTGCCGGCCTGACCAAGCAGATCGCCGTGACCAACACGCCGGGCGACCTGGGCGACCAATACAATTCCTTCCTCGATTGCGAGGAATTGTCGGCCGACGCACTGGGCAATGGTGACGTCATCATCAAGCGCGACGGCAAGCTGCTGCGCCCCAAGCGCCTGCCCAGCAACCTGTTCCAGTTCCGCGCCGGCACGGGCGAAGCGCGCTGCGTACTGGATAGCGTCACCGCACTGCAAAACGGCGCTGACCTGCTGTGGATCGAGACCGAAAAGCCGCATATCGCCCAGATCGGCGGCATGGTCAGCGAGATTCGCAAGGTCATCCCGAACGCCAAGCTGGTGTACAACAACAGCCCGTCGTTCAACTGGACCCTGAATTTCCGCCAGCAGGTGTATGACGCGATGAAGGCCGCGGGCAAGGATGTGTCGGCATACGAGCGCACCCAGCTGATGAGCGTGGAATACGACCAGACCGAACTGGCGAAGCTCGCCGACGAAAAGATCCGGACCTTCCAGGCCGACGCGTCGCGCGAAGCAGGTATCTTCCACCATCTGATCACGCTGCCGACCTACCACACCGCCGCACTGTCGACCGACAACCTGGCCAAGGAATACTTCGGCGACCAGGGCATGCTGGGTTATGTGGCCGGCGTGCAGCGCAAGGAAATCCGTCAGGGCATCGCCTGCGTCAAGCACCAGAACATGTCCGGCTCGGACATCGGCGACGACCACAAGGAGTATTTCAGCGGCGATGCAGCCCTGAAGGCGGCAGGTAAAGACAACACGATGAACCAGTTCTGATACCAGTAGTACGCCTCAAACAAAGCGCCAACCCAAAACGGGTTGGCGCTTTTTTTTGTCCGGCGACATGGCTCGCAGGGGTCCTCATCGAACGTTTCCCGGCCAGTTGAGTCTTTCGATCCGAGACGCGATATGACCGAACTGCCCCGCAAGCTGTCACCCGACATGAGGGGGAACCCCTCTCCGCGCCATGCTGAAAGCACACGGCGAACGCGCCTTGCCTGGCGCCTAGACTTGCGCCACGGCGACGGACGGCTGGATGGCCGCGGCACGGGGCGCCTCCACGCTCCCTGCTCCCGCCCGCTCGATGCCGCACACGAGGTCCGCCGCCTTCTCCCCGATCATGATGGCGGTCGCATTGGTGTTGCCGCCGATCAGCGTCGGCATGATCGAGGCATCCGCCACGCGAAGGCCTTCCACCCCGCGCACGCGCAGTTGCGGGTCGACCACGGAGGCGCTGTCGCCGCCCATGCGGCATGTGCCGACCGGATGGAAGATGACGTCGGTCTTCGCGCGGATGAAGGCGCGCGCCGCCTCGTCATCGCTGCCGTCGAACCGTAGTCCGCCGTAGTTGTGCGGCTGCGGTTCGAGGCGCGCCAGCGGCGGCTGGTCAAGGATGCGCCGGACGATGCCCAGCCCAGCGAGCATGGTGTCCATGTCACGCGGATCGGCCAGCAGGTTCTGGTCGATGCGGGGCGCCAAGCGCGCGTCGGCGGATGCCAGCAGTACCTGCCCCCGGCTGTACGGCCGCAGCACGCAGACGTGCAGGCTATAGCCGTGCGCGCTGCGAGCCGCGGGGTCGCCGAGCGCGGTGGAGAAATGCAGTTGCACGTCGGGCTCCGCCAGCGAGGGGTCAGTCTTCACGAAGCCGCCGGTCTCGGCAATGTTCGAAGCGAACATGCCGAAGCGGTCGCGCCTGTAGCGCCGCCATTCGCCGTATAAGCGGATCGCGCCGCGCACGCTGAAGGCGTACAGGTCGGTGCTGGCCACGCGCTGCTGCAATTTCAGGTTCGGGTGTTCCTGCAGGTTCCGGCCCACGTCCGGGGCGTCGTGCACGACGGGAATGCCGTGCGCCTTCAGGTGCGCGGCCGGTCCCACGCCCGAAGCCATCAGCAACTGGGGCGAGCCGAACGTCCCGCCACTGAGGATGATTTCGCGCCGCGCATGCAGCGTGAGCTGCTGGCCATCGCGCTCGATCACCACCCCGACCGCGCGCTTGCCCTCGAAGACGATGCGCAGCGCCTGCGAGCCGGTCAGCACGTCGAGGTTGTGACGGCCGCCATTGATCGACTCGCGCTTGCCCTGGTGCAGGTACGCCCGCGCGGCATTCCATCGCTCGCCATCGCGCTGGGTGCGCTGGTAGAAGCCCACCCCTTCCTGGTCGGCGCCATTGAAATCGTGGTTGTGGCGCAGTCCGGCACATTGGGCCGCTTGCAGGAACCGGCGGTCGAACGGGTTGGTCGAGCGCGTATCCACCACGTCGAGCGGCCCCTGTCCGCCGTGCCACGCGTCCTCGGCCTTTCCGCCCAGACGTTCGTTGCGTTCCGACCGCTTGAAATACGGCAGCACGTCGTTCCAGCCCCAGCCGTCGCATCCGGCCGCGGCCCAGCGCTCATAGTCCGACGGCGTGCCGCGGATGTAGATCATGCCGTTGATCGACGAACTGCCGCCCAGCCCCCGGCCGCGTGGCTGGTAGCCGATGCGGCCGTCGAGCGCCGGCTGCGGCTCGGTGGCATAGCCGTAGTTGTACGGCCCTGCCTTCGGCACCGTCGACGCGATGCCGATGGGAATCGTGATGGCCGGGCTGAAGTCGTGCCCGCCAGCTTCCAGCAGGGCCACGGTACCGGCATTGCTGTCAGCCAGGCGTGCGGCCACTGCACAACCGGCCGAGCCGGCCCCGATGACGATGAAGTCGTATTGCTGTTGCATGTGTCTGCGTCCTGAACTCGTAGCGACGGCCATTCTGCGTGATTCGCCGCCGCGCAGGCAACAGGCAGCGCGGGTGGCTAGGACAAACCATGGGTGGGCCGGAACTTATCCGATTCTTATGCAGAGGACTTATGTAGAAGCCTTATGCAGAGGCGCGGGACGAGAACACGACGTCCCGATCACAATCGACGCGTCGTTCCTTCCGATGGCAGTGCCGCACATTCATGTCCGAACAGCCGGCTTTGGATATCGCTATTCAGCATGCCGTCGGCATGCACCTGCTGCAGGATCGCAATCAGGGCATTCACGCCGGCCTTGGGGGTCCATTGCTGGCGCACCGCACAGACGATGCGCGCGGTGGTGGGGGCTTCGATGGCCTCCACGACGGCGAAGCGTGACAGGAAGTAATCCGTCGCCGTGAGTTCGAGATCGACAAAGCCGAAGGCGTCGGTGTTCTCGATGACTTTGCATTGCAGCGAGAAATTCTCGATCCTGTGGACGCGGCTTGGCTCCGCGTGTCCGTAGATCTTGCTGACCGTGGGATAGAGCGACAAGTCCCATATCGGGCTGGGCAGCACCATGTCGTAACGAGCGACATCCCCCGCGACTGGCGCGCTGATGCCGAGCAGCGGGTGACCGCGCCTGACGAAAATCGCGGCGGAAAGGGTGGCGATGTACTCGAGCCGGAAGCGCGCCTTGTCCGAGAACGTGGATTCGAGACCGATGGCGACATCGATATCGCCCTGGTCGAGCAGTTGCACGCCACGTTCCTTCGTTCCTGACGTGATGTCCAGCAGGAGCCGCGGATGACGCTGCACCAGGACTTCGAGCGGCCTGGCAAGCATCCACTCGAACGTTGTCGGGAAAATCCCGATGCGCAGGCTGCCGCTGAACGGATCGGTGCGACTCGTTCCGCTCAACAACTCGTCGGCATCAGCCAGGAGGCGCGAAGCCTGCTCGAGAAAGGCGCGTCCTTCGCTGGTCGGCACCACGCCCCGCGAGGTGCGCAGGAAAATCGGGAAACCGATACGCCGTTCCAGGTCGGCAACGCTCTTGGTGACCGCCGACTGGGTCACATTTGCTGCTTCCGCCGCCTTCGAGAAGGAGCCGAACCTGCCCACGGCGACGGCCTGTTTCAGACGAGCATCCATTCCTGTCACTCCCACGTGTTGCGCGGCTATCGGTGGGGGGTGATTCTGCCACGGACGGTGGCGGTGCGTCTCCGGGGCCGGGATCTGTCAGGTATGCCTGGCGGGAATGCGACGGAAAAAGTTGAATTGGACAGGCCCGACACGCGGATGCGAGCATAGAAAAACTGAACGGCGTGCCAGGACCCGCGTTGGGATCCGGTCGAAAAGAATGAAGGAGACAGAGGAATGGACAACTACGATGCCATCGTGGTGGGCGCCGGATTTTCCGGCCTGTACATGCTGCACCGCCTGCGCGAGGCAGGCTTGTCGGCCCGCGTGTACGAGGTCGGCGACAACGTGGGCGGCGTCTGGTACTGGAACCGCTATCCAGGCGCGCGGTGCGATGTCGAAAGCGTCTATTACAACTTCACCTTCTCGAAGGAACTGCTCCAGGAGTGGACCTGGACGAGCCGCTATGCGGAGCAACCCGAGATCCTCGCCTACCTGAATCACGTGGCGGACCGGTTCGACCTGCGCCGCGACATCCGGTTCGACACGCGCGTCGTCTCGGCGCATTACGTCGAAGCGGCCGGCAAATGGCGCGTGGAGACCAACGATGGCCGCGTGGCCATGGCCAAGTACTTCATTTCCGGCGTGGGCTGCCTGTCGACGTCGAGCACGCCCCGCTTCGAGGGACTCGACAACTTTGGCGGCGAGCAGTATCACACGGGAACATGGCCGCACGAGCCGGTAAGCTTCGAAGGCAGGCGGGTCGGCGTGATCGGCACCGGATCGAGCGGCGTGCAGGCGATTCCGCAGGTCGCCCGCCAGGCGGCGCATCTTTACGTGTTCCAGCGCACGGCGCAATACAGCACGCCCGCCGCCAATCGCCCTTACGACCGTCAGTATGTCGAGGAGATCAAGGCGAACTATCCGGCCATCAGGGAACAGGTCCTGAAGTCCTGGGGAGGCACAACGACGCGCCCGCGCGGCGATCGCCGCGCATTCGAGGATACCGAAGCGCAGCGGAGGAATCGCTACGAGCAGGCGTGGAACGAAGGCGGATGGATGCATGGCCTGTACAAGGACCTCGTCACCGATCCGCGCGCCAACGAAACCGTGGGCGAGTTCATCCGTGGCAAGATCCGCGAGATCGTGAAGGACCCTGAGATCGCCGCAAAGCTCGCGCCGACGTACCTGTATGGCGTGAAACGCCCCGTCATGGATACCGGGTACTTCGAGACCTACAATCGCGACAACGTGACGCTGGTCGACGTCAAGGCCGACCCCATTGTGAAGATCACCCCCACCGGCCTGCGCACCCGCGACGCAGACTATCCGCTCGATGCGATCATCTTCGCCACCGGCTACGACGCCATGACCGGGGCGCTGTTCCGGATCGACATCCGCGGCAAGGACGGCGTCAGCCTGCGCGACAAGTGGAGCAACGGCGAACGCATCCGGACCTACCTGGGCCTGGCCACCGCCGGCTTTCCCAACATGTTCATGATCACCGGGCCGGAAAGTCCGTCGGTGCTGTCCAACATGGTCTGGTCGATCGAACAGCACGTCGAGTGGATCGATGCCTGCATCCGCCATATGGAAGTGAACCGGATCGCCGTCATCGAGGCGAAGCCGCAAGCCGAAGAAGCCTGGAGCCGGCATTGCCATGAAGTCGCGGATGCAACGCTCTTCCCGAAGGGCGACTCCTGGTACAACGGCTCGAACGTCGAAGGCAAGAAGATGAGCTTTCCCATCTACCTGGCAGGCATCAGCGTCTATCGGGAGATCTGCGACCGCGTCGCGGCGAACGGCTACGACGACTTCCAGCAAGCCTGAGCGCTTCCCATAGAAGCCGGTGGACCAGACAGCCGGCAAGACAAGTCATCCGGAGACAGACAAACATGGCACTCGACGAGCAGGCCCGCTACATCCTTGACATGATCGCGGCGGCAGGCAGGCCGCCGTTGCACACGTGCACCCCGGAGCAGGCCCGGCAGTCCTTCGACTTTCGCCCGCTGGCCGGCCAGGCGGAAGCGGTCGCGCGCGTGGAGGACGCCATGATCGCCGGTCCCGCGGGCGACATCCGGGTTCGCATCTACACGCCGCATGGGGACGGTCCTTTTCCGGCGCTGGTGTACTTCCACGGTGGCGGCTGGGTCGTGGGCGATCTCGACACGGTCGACGTGCCGTGCCGTCGCTTTGCCAGCCGCGCGGGGTGCGTGGTGGTGTCGGTCGACTACCGGCTCGCGCCGGAGCACCGGTTTCCGGCCGCCACCGAGGACGCCTATGCCGCGTTCCGCTGGCTCGCAGGAAATGCGCGCGAGCAGCACGCCGATCCCTCGCGCATCGCGGTTGGTGGCGACAGCGCGGGGGGCAACCTCGCGGCAGTCGTGGCCCTGATGGCGCGTGACCGCGGCGGGCCGCAGCCCTGTTTCCAGTTGCTGCTCTATCCGGTGACCGATGGCGCGCTGGATACCGCGTCATACCGGGACAACGCGGACGGCTACCTGCTCACGCGCGAGAGCATGACCTGGTTCTGGAACCACTACATGGGCGACGCGGACCGGATGCATCCCTATGCCTCGCCCATGCGGGCGGCCGACCATCGCGGCTTGCCACCCGCCTTCGTGGTCACGGCGGAATTCGATCCGCTGCGTGACGAGGGCGAGGCCTATGCACACCGCCTGGCGGCAGCCGGCACCCCGGTCGAATGCAGGCGGTATGACGGGACCATCCACGGCTTCTGCTGGATGCCCGGCGCGCTCGACAAGGGCCGGCAGGCGCTGGACGACGCGGCAGCGGCACTCGGTGCCGCGTTCCTGAACGGCGTTCGCCTGCATGGCATGGCGAACCCCACAACAACGGACGAGAACGCTTGATATGCGACTGGACGGAAAGGTAGCGATTATCACGGGCGCCGCGGCAGGCATCGGACGCGCGACGGCGCTTCGCTTCGCACAGGAAGGCGCGAGCGTCGTGGTCACCGACATCGACCGCGACGGGGCGGGCGAAGTTGCCGCCGCGATCACGGCAGCCGGCGGCCGCGCCGTCGCGCTGTGTCACGATGTCAGCAGTGAGTCGCAATGGACGGACGTGGCGGGCGCCGCTGTCGAGGCATTCGGCACCGTGGACGTGCTCTTCAACAATGCGGGCATCTTCGTCCTCAAGCCCCTGGCCGACACCACGCTCGGCGAGTGGGAGCGGCTGATGTCAATCAACGTCACTGGCGTGTTCCTCGGCATGAAGCACGTCATGCCGCTGATGGCCCGCGCCGGCAGGGGCTCGGTCATCAACGCGTCTTCCGTCGCCGGGCTGGTCGGCTCGGCGCGGTCAACGATGTACAGCGCCAGCAAGGGCGCCGTGCGCGCCATGACCAAGGGTGCCGCCATGGAGTATGCCGCCCGGGGCGTAAGGGTCAATTCGATCCATCCGGGATTGGTGGATACCGCCATGGCAGACTACGCATCGGGCGCCACGGGACACGGCAAGCAGGCGCTCGGCCACGCCGCGTCGCCGATGGGCCGGCTTGGCACCGTCGGCGACGTCAGCAGCCTCGTCCTGTTCCTCGCCTCGGATGAGTCGTCGTATATGAACGGCGCCGAGCTGGTACTCGACGGCGGCTTCACGGCGGCGTAGCCGCCTGCATTTACCGGATAGCGGAGAATCGGCATGAAACTCAAGGACAAGGTCGCCATCGTCACGGGCGGCGCCAGCGGCATTGGCGAGGCGACGGTACGGCTCTTCGCCGCGGAGGGCGCCCGCGTGCTCATCGCGGACCGCTCGGCGCTCGGGAAGACGCTCGCACGTGAACTGGTCGAGAACGGGTACGACGCGCATGATTGCGAGATCGACGTCTCGCGGGAGGACGACGTGCGCAAGGTGATCGACCAGGTGGTGTCCCGCTTCGGGCGCCTCGACATCATGGTCGCCAATGCGGGCATCGCGCATCCTTCGTCGCCGATCGAGGACGTCGGCATCGAGCAATGGCAGCAGATGATGGACATCAACCTGACCAGCGTCTTCCTCAGCAACAAGCTGGCCATTGCGCAGATGAGGAAACAGGGGTCGGGCGGCGCGATCGTCAACATGGCTTCCGTGCTTGGGCATGTCGGCATGGCCGGCGCCGCGTCATACAACGCGGCGAAGGGCGGCGTGGTCAACCTGACGCGCTCGCTCGGCGTCGCGTATGCGAAGCACGGGATACGCGTCAATGCCGTATGTCCGGGTTTCGTGGAGACGCCGCTCATCGACCGCGCGACTGGAGAGCTCCGCGCGCGGCTCGTGGCGGCGCATCCGATCGGCCGGCTGGGACAGGCCGGGGAAGTCGCGAAGGCAGTGTTGTTTCTGGCCAGCGACGATGCCTCGTTCGTGGTGGGAACGAGCCTGCTGGTGGACGGCGGCTATTGCGCACAATGATGGAGACGCCGGATGCCTGAATTGCGCGTTGCCGCCGCCGTTGGCGCCGCTGTTGTCCTCCTCGCCGCCTGCACGGCGCCGCCCGTCCAGGATGGCAGTCACGGCCAGTCACTGGTGATCCCGGCCACGGTGCCGACGGACCAGCAGATCAGCGATGCCTATCTCTACCTGCTGGGCCGGCTGCTGATATTGCGGCAGGAGCGCCAGGACTTCGAGCGCGAGGGACTGCGCTGGAACCAGGTGGTCCATCGCGCGCCGGGCGCGGTCGCCTGGGCGAATCCGAACCTGGACGTGGCGTATTCCGAAGCGTGGGTTGCCGTCGACGAGACATCCTGCGTGCAACTCGACATTCCGAAGATCGCCGGGCGCTATTACACATGGCAGATGCTCAATGGCTGGGGGGAGACGGTTCTCAATATCAACGAGCGCACCTATCCGGCCCAGCCCGACGGCACCTATGCGCTCTGCCTCAAAGGCGCTAAGGTCAGCCTGCCGGCGGGCATCAGGCGCATCGATCTGCCGGGCAAGACCTTCAGGGTCCTGGCGAGAGTCGAGCTGGGCGCGGACGCCGCCGAAGCGGCGCGTCTCCAGCGCGGATTCAAGCTGACTCCCCTGGTCGAGCCGCGCATCGGGCCCCCCATCCAGGTGCCGGTCTTTACCAACAAGGCGATGCCGGGCGCGGAAGCGTTCGACTGGGCCGACGCCATCCTGGATGGTGAGCCGGACATCAACCCGGGCATGTCGACGATCCGTAGCGAAGTGGCGTCGGTCTCAGTGCTCGCAAGGTCCGGCCCGGACGCGCGGGCAAGGCTCGACCGGGTGATCCGTGGGCAGGCATGGCCGGCGCTTCAGTCGCAGGTCCGGAACCTGGGGACGACCCGGAATGGCTGGGTCCGGGCGGCGGTCACCGGTAACTACGGCAACGACTACAAGATGCGTACCGCGGTCAGCCTGGCAGGCATCTGGGCCAACAACAGCGATGAGGTGACCTACTTCGGCCATCGCGACCTGGAAGGCGGGGCGACCTATTCGCAGACCTTCACCGCCGGGCAACTGCCGGCGCAGCACGCCCGGTACTTCTGGTCGGTGACCGCCGTCGATGCACACGACTACAAGGTCATTCCCAATCCGCTCGACAGGTATCTGCTCAACAAGGAGTCCGCGCTGCAGTACAACCCCGACGGCTCGCTGACGATCGTCTATGCACCCGAGCTGCCGGCCGGAACGCCCCGCTCGAACTGGCTGCCCACGCCTCCCGGCAGCCGCTACAACCTGACCTTGCGCTACTACGGCGCGGACGCCGACATAGCGAATGGGGCGACCTTCCCTGCGCCGCTGGTCAGGCGGCAATGAGCCGTTGCGGCCCCGCCGAGGCAACGGAAACCCATCCGGAGAAAAGATGAAAACCATGTTTTGCCGTGCAGCCGCTTCCACGCTTTTGGCGGCCGCGGCGCTACCCGCCTGTGCGCAGTCGGCGGCGCCGGTGCCGGTTACCGTCGACAACTTCGCGCGCGCCGAATCGGATCGGTACTTCGAGCGGGTGGTGAAACGCGGCGCCCTCGGCCAGTTCGTGCATGCGCGCAAGGTCATGCCGGTCGAGGCGCAGACCGTCGTGCGGGGCAACCGCGACACGCTGTACTCGAGCGCCGTGTTCGATCTCGACGCAGGCCCCGTCACCATATCCATGCCGGACGCCGGACCGCGCTACATGTCCATGTCGGTGTACAACGAGGACCACCATGTCGCAGCCGTGCACCTTGGCGCGGGCCGCTACACGCTGACGAAGGAAAACGTCGGCACCCGCTACGCGCTGGTCGGCGTGCGTACGATGGTAGATCCCCGCGATCCGGAGGACGGCCGGATCGCGCACGCCATGCAGGACGCGATCGTCGCCAGCCAGCCCGACGGTCCCGGGCGGTTCGACGTCCCTGCATGGGACCAGGCCAGCCAGGACACGCTGCGCCATGCGCTCATCACACTCGGGGCGACGGTGCCCGATTCCCGAGGCATGTTCGGGCCGCCCGGCAAGGTGGATCCGGTACGCCATCTGGTGGGCAGCGCGATCGCGTGGGGTGGCATCCCCGAGCGCGAGGCGTTCTATCTTATCGTGAAGCCTGAACACAATGACGGCCAGACGGCGTACAGGATAGACGTGCCTCACGTACCGGTGGACGGCTTCTGGTCGATCAGCGTGTACAACGCGGCGGGCTACTTCGAGCCCAATGCGGAGGGTGCGTACACCATCAACAGCCTGACCGCGAAGCACGCGGCCGACGGTACGGTTTCGCTGCGCCTGGGCGATTGCAGGCCGGATACCCCGAACTGCATTCCCGTCACGCCGGGATGGAACTACATGGTGCGGTTCTATCTCCCTCATGCGGAAATCCTCGACGGTCGCTGGACGTTTCCGCTGCCGCAGCCCGTTTCGTGAATGAGGCGTCACCCAACGGGAAGGGCTTCCAGGGGATTGGGGAAGGGTTGTGCCGCTCCAGTGAACGGGCTCCATGTCCGCTTTGCTGAAAAGGCCGTCGCAGGGACAGCAAGCGTGGGCGGCTGCGAAGGGTCAGGTACTGCCCGTCGCGCATCGATCGTGGCCGTCGACCGGCACCGCCGGGTCGCGCGACATCTATCGAGGCGATCTCGAGCGGACGCTATGTGTCGCGCTCCGGGCTCGGCGCCGTCGCGCCGTCTCGTGTCTCCCGCATCGCCTCCACGAACAAGGCGAAGGCCGGTGACGTCAACCGGTGGCTCGCGTAATAAAGGTGATAGCCGGAGATTGCCTGGCTCCAGTCCTCCAGAACACGAATCAGATGACCTGTGGCGACGTACTCGTCTGTGACCAGTTCCGGGAGGTAGGCCAGTCCATTTCCCGCGAGCGCGGCACGCAAGACCATAGGGCTCAAGTTGAATACGCACTGCCCTTGCACTTGTACCGACAGCGCGTGCCCATCTTTCTCGAATTCCCACGGCATCAAGCCGCCGTATGTGGGAAAGCGCAGATTGATGCAGTTGTGTTGCGCGAGGTCCTTTGGCGTGAGCGGTCGCTGACGCGCACCGAAGTATCCGGGCGAGCCGACTACCGCCATTCGGCTGTCCCGGCTGATACGCACGGCGACCATGTCTTTCGCCACACGCTCGCCCAGACGAACCCCCGCGTCATAGCGCTCCGCGACGATATCGATCAGGCGGTGCTCAACGTTTACTTCGACGTGAATATCCGGGTGATCACGCAGAAAGCACTCGAGCTTGGGCCAGATGACCGCTTCGGCGGCGTGAAACGGCGCCGAGATCCGGATCGTTCCCGCGGGCTTATCCCGCAGGACGGACAACGCTGCAATCTCCGATTCAATGTCCTGAAAGCTTGGACCGATCCGACTGAGCAATCGCTCGCCGGCCACAGTCGGGGTAACGCTTCGCGTGGTGCGGGTCAGAAGGCGCACACCCAGACGCGTCTCCAGTGCTCGCACCGTCTGGCTGAGCGCGGACTGGGACACGCCTAGTTGTGCGGCGGCCTTGGTGAAGCTGCCTTCACGCGCAACGATGAGAAAGGCGAAAATGTCATTGAAGTTTTCCCGCATGGCACGTCCCTTGTGACATTCGACAAGCTCATCGCCGTGGCCTATCGGTTGACCATCTTCTGACCTTGAGCCGAGTATCGGTCACCATGGACCGTCACGCGAGAGACAGCGTCCTCGATATCGCGCAGATCATCGACGCTCAACACAATATTCGCGGCAGCGTTGTTTTCCTCGATGCGATGCAATTTCGTGGTGCCCGGGATGGGCACGATCCACGGCCGTTGCGCCAGTAGCCAGGACAATGCGATTTGTGCCGGCGTCACGCCTTTGCGCGATGCAATGGGTGCGAGCATTTCGACGAATGCCCGGTTGGCTTTGCGGGCTTCAGGAGCAAAGCGCGGCACGGTATTGCGGAAATCGCTCGCATCGAACTGCGTGTGCTCGTTGATGGCCCCCGTCAGAAAGCCCTTACCGAGTGGACTGAAGGGGACAAAGCCGATTCCGAGCTCTTCCAGAGTCGGCAGGATTTCCGATTCCGGCTCGCGCCACCACAGCGAATACTCGCTCTGCAGCGCCGCGACCGGCTGGACGGCGTGAGCGCGGCGGATGGCTTGCGCGCCGGCTTCGGACAGTCCGAAATGCTTGACCTTTCCTTCGCGGATCAATTGGCTCACCGTGCCGGCGACGTCCTCGATGGGCACCTGCGGGTCCACCCGGTGTTGATAGAACAGATCGATCCGATCGGTGTTCAGACGCTTGAGCGCCGCGTCTGCGACCTCGCGAATGCGTTCCGGGCGGCTGTCGAGTCCAGCCCTCGGATTTCCATCACGGAAGCCGAACTTTGTGGCGATGACGACCCCATCGCGAAACGGCGCCACGGCTTCACCGAGCACCTCTTCGTTGACGAACGGGCCGTATGCTTCCGCGCTATCGAAGAAGGTGACACCTTGCTCGAACGCTGACTGAATCAGCTTGATCGCGTCGGCGCGTTCCGTCGGCGGCCCGTAGGCAAAGCTCAGCCCCATGCAGCCGAATCCGATGGCGGAGACTTCCAGTCCGCCCTTCCCAAGTTGTCGTGTTTGCATCATCCATCTCCAAGGCAAAGGTACTTCGCAGACGGCAGTCCACACGGCTGCCACGCGGATCCGAACTGTACCTGCCAGACGGTGTGCTGATTAGACCAGCAAAGCCGGATGGACCTATTAGCCTATCTTATGAATCGTGATGCCGATTGTCTAATCGCCTCGAACCGCTCGAACCGCTCGAAGCGCTCGTGGAGACGGCGGGCGTATCAGGGCGATTCAGTGTGGACGACGGTTGCGGCGAGCGGGGGGCGATTCGGCTCTCCCGCTTGAATTGGCCCGGGGTCGTGCCAACTTCGCGTTTGAACATGCGGTTGAACGCAGCCTCGGATCGGTAGCCGATGCAATTGGCAATCTCATGCAGCGAGAGCTCGCCGCGCCGGATCAGTTGCGCGGCCTTGTGCATGCGCCATCGGATCAGGTAATCGAGCGCAGTCTGGCCGGCTTTCTCCTTGAAGCGTGCCGCGAACGCCGAACGGGACATCCCGGCGATCTTCGCCAGCGATTCCAGCGTCCACTCATTCGCGAGGTCGCTGTGGATCGCACGCGCCGCGTGCCTCAGATGAGGATCGGACGTCACGGCGAGCCAACCCGTCCTGGGCAATGCCTGCTGCTCGCAATACGCGCGGACCGCATGGATGAACAGAAGCTCGAAGATCCGCGCGATCATCGCGTCCGATCCCATGTCGCGACGCGCGGTTTCGCGCGCAAGCATCCCGAGGAGGTCCTCGATTGCGCGGTTCGATTCTTCGCCGGCCCTCAGCAACAGCAGCGACGGCAGTACGGACATGAGCGGCGCTGCGTCGCGCGCGTCAATTTCGAAGCAGCCGCTGATAAAGGTCGACGCGGCGCCGCCACCGCCGATCACGATCTTGTCGTCGATCTGCCTCGCCAGGACTTCCGCGCAGTCAAGCAGCGCCGAGCCGGGGGCGTCATAGGTCTCATACGCGCCGCCGTCGAGCGCGATGAACACATCGCCGCTGCGCAGGGTGACCGGGGCTTCGCTTGCGGGCGTCGTCAGCACGCAGGAGCCGCGCACGAGCAGCGCGAACTTGAAGCCATCATCGGCCGGCGATCTCACGCCCCACGGCGCCGACGCCTCGACGCGGGTGAACAGCGCTTTCTGAACACGCATCGACGCGCAGATTTCCGATAAAGGATCCAATCGACCACTCCCGGCAGAAAATTTGTACGATTCGACAAAAAAAATGGACGTTTATAGCTGGAACGGAAGATAGTTTAACCGGAAGATAGGTCCAGGCGAGCGCTCCCCCCTTTTCAAGCGGTCGACAGCCCAAGGCTTGGCAGGCCGGACTGCAAATGAACATTCAAGACAGAGGACAACAAATGAAGGCTGTAGTGATAGACCGCGCTGGCGGTCCCGAGGTACTCAAGTGTGTCGAAATGCCGGATCCCGTGGCCGCGGCGGGCCAGGTGCTGGTCGAGGTAGCCGCCGCCGGCGTGAATTTCATGGATATTGGTGTCCGCCAGGGGAACATCTGGGCTGAGATGCCGTACCCGAAAACGCTGGGTGTCGAAGGCGCAGGCCGGGTCGTGGCGGTTGGCGAAGGCGTAGAGGATATCCAGGTCGGCCAGCGTGTGGCCTGGGTCTATTCCCCGGGCAGTTACACCGACATGGCCGTCGTCCCGGCAACCTCCGTAGTGGCGGTGCCCGATGCAATCGATGATCGGACCGCCGCGTCGATCATGATGGCGGGCCTTACCGCGAGTCACTTCGCGACCGACTTCTATCCTGTGCAACCTGGCGACATTGCGCTGGTCCACGCGGCAGCCGGCGGAGTCGGCCTTCTGTTGACGCAGATCATCAAGCTCAGGGGGGGCCACGTCATCGGTCGCGTGTCTTCACAGAGCAAGGCAGCAGTCGCCAAGCAGGCAGGTGCCGATCACGTCATCGTCGACACAGCCGGCCAGTTCGCCGAAGAAGCGGTTCGCCTGTCGGGTGGCAAAGGCGTGGACGTCGTCTATGACGGGTCCGGCCCGGCGACCTTCCAGGGCTCGCTCGATGCGCTCCGTAGTTCAGGCACATTCTGCTGGTATGGGCCAGTCCTTGGCGGGCCGGGGCCCCTCGACCTCATGAAGCTGCCGAAGAGCATCAAGATCGGCTACGCCGTATTTCTTGATCACGTCCATACGCCCGAACTGCTCCGCTCCCGGACGGCCCGGCTCTTCCAGTGGATCATCGAGGGCAAGTTGCAGATGCCCATCGGCGGTGAATATCGGCTGGAGGATGCTGCAAGAGCCCATGCGGACATGGAAAGTCGCGCCACGACAGGCAAGCTGCTGCTGATTCCCTGAACGAGATCGGCGTTGCTGTCCGCACCGGTGCGAGCGTCGTGCTCAGCGCAATGACCGGAAGCTGCTGCGCATCTCTTCCGTGAACACCATTGGCTGCTCCCAGGCAGCGAAATGGCCTCCTTTGGGCAAGCGATTGAAATGCATTAGCTTGGGATAAGCCTTTTCCACCCAGCTCTTCGGGGCCGCATATATCTCGTCGGGAAACACGCTGACCGCGACGGGGATGGCAAGGTGCTTCGGCTCGAAGAAGTTGAGCTTGTTTTCCCAATACAGACGCGCCGATGAAACGCCTGTGTTTGTCAGCCAGTACAACGTCACGTTGTCGAGAATATCGTCACGGGTCAGGCCTTCCGACGCGCCATCGAACACACGTGAGATCAGCGCCTGGCTGCTTGCGTCGTGGTCGATCATCCAGGCCGCCAGGCCGACTGGTGAATCCTCGATCGCGTAGAGGGTCTGCGGACGGTTCGCCATCTCGAGGGCGTAGCCCAGACCGTGCTTGTAGAAGTAGTCGAGCTGATCATACGCATGCTTCTCATCGGCCGAAAGGCCGGCCGGGGCGGGCTCACCGAACTTGAGCGCCTTGGCGACGTCATCAGGCACCGTGGCAGGCATGTTGGTGTGAATGCCAAGCAGTTCGGGCGGCTTTAGCAGCGCCATCTGCTCGGTCACGGCATTTCCCCAATCGCCGCCCTGGGCCACGTAGCGTGTGTAGCCAAGCTTTTTCATCAGCGCCACCCATGCGCGCGCGGTGCGCACAGGATCCCAGCCGGTCGTTGTCGGCTTGCCCGAGAATCCATAACCCGGCAGCGACGGAATCACGATATCGAAAGCATCGGACGCCGCGCCGCCATGTGCGGTCGGATTGGTGAGCGGCTCGATGATCTTCAGCTGTTCGATGATCGAGCCAGGCCATCCGTGCGTGACGATGATCGGGAGAGCGTCCTTCTGTTTCGATCGAACGTGAATGAAGTGAATGTCGAGCCCGTCGATCTCGGTAACGAAGTTCGGAACCGCATTCAGCTTTGCCTCGATCCGGCGCCAGTCGTAGCTGCTTGCCCAATAGCGCGCCAGGTTCTGCATCGTTGCGAGCTGCACCCCCTGCGATGCGTCCGTTACCGTCTCACGCTCCGGCCACCGGGTCGCCTTGACCCGCCTGCGCAGCTCGACAAGCTGCGACTCCGGAACACGGACGCGAAGTGGACGAATAGCGCTCTTGTCTCCGCTCGCCGCCCGGGAAACGTCAACGATGGTGGCATCGGCCAGGGCGTACTGGCTGAACGATGTCGCCGCAATCGCGGCCGCCGACACGCCGAAGAAGCGGCGGCGTGGCGGGTGTTCGGGAAGGATATCGGGTTCCATGCAAGCTCCTGTCGGCGTGCATCAAGCGCGCGAAGCAATGCGCAAGCGCGCAACCCGCACGATCAAGCGGGTCGCGCATCGTCCGGGGCGATGGCCGGCGCGGATCAGGCCGTTGACGGTTCCCCGTCGGTGAGACGCCAGATACCAGAAGGATTCCGGTGCTTCAGCGCTTCAGGCAACAGCTTGTCGGGAAAGCCCTGGTAACAGACCGGGCGCAAGAATCGCTCGATTGCGCTCATGCCGACAGAGGTGAAGCGGCTGTCGGAAGTTGCGGGAAATGGCCCGCCATGGATCGACGCGTACGACACCTCCTGCGGATGCGAGAACGCGTTGATGACGATTCGCCCTGTCCGGCGCTCCAGAATCGGCAGCAGCCGGCCGGCCATCGCGTAGTCATCCGGGTCGATCTGCATCGTGGTGGAAAGCTGTCCGCCGAACTGCCTTGCCATTGCGAAGAGCTGCGCTTCGTCCTTCACCCGGATGATCAGCGCGGCAGGTCCAAAAACCTCCGCCGACAGCGATGGTTCTTCAAGGGCACGCGCGCCGTCGACTTCGAAGAGCATCGACTGGCCTTCCCACATGCCTTGCGGATCGCCGCCAGCGGCGATTCGTTCGGCCCCGGCGCTGGACAGCCGCTCGAGGTTCCTGCGATACGCGGTGTTGATGCCCGGCGTAAGCATGGTGCGCGCGTGCATGGCTTGCACACGTGCGCGCATTGCCTGCTTCATCTCTTCGTAACCCCGGCCGTTAATGGCAAGCAGGATGGCCGGCTTGAGGCAGGCCTGTCCGACAGTGACAAGCATGCGCTCGGCGAATCCATCGCCAATCTCGCCGCCTCGCGAGGCCAGCGCGGCCGGCAAGACAAAGGTCGGATTGACGCTCGTCATTTCGGTGAAGACGGGAATCGGATCAGGGCGCTGCTGCGCGCGTCGGAACAGCGCCATGCCGCCGCCTTCGGAGCCCGTGAAGGTGACGCCCTTGACAAGCGGATGATCGACGAGCGCCTCGCCGATTTCATTGCCGCCGCCACGCACGAGAGAAAAGACACCTTCATGCAGCCCGGAATCCTTCACCGCCTGCCGGATCACGCGCGCCTGCATTTCGGACGCGCCCGGGTGCGCATTGTGTGCCTTCAGAATGACCGGACAACCAGCGGCCAGCGCCGAGGCCGTATCGCCGCCGGCGACAGAGTAGGAGATCGGAAAGTTGCTCGCGCCAAAGATGGCGACCGGACCGAGGGCGATCTTCTGCATGCGATGGTCCATTCGCGCACGCGGCTGACGCTCAGGCTGGGCGGGATCGATCGTGGCCTGGCGGAAACGTCCCTGGCGCACGACATTCGCGAACTGGCGGAATTGGGCCGCCGCCTTTGCGGCTTCTCCTTCGAGCTGGGCGACCGGCAAGCCCGTCTCGAGCGAAGTCCGTTGGGCAAGCGCCTGGGCGATGGCGTCGACGCCATCCGCGATGCGCTCGAGGAACGCGGCCCGCTCTGCAAGACTGGTGTTGTTATAGCTGTCGAAGGCGTCATCGGCCAGCTTTGCCGCCCGGTCGACTTCCGCGATGCCGCCAAATGCGAACGGCGGCTCGATTTCGAGATTCGTTGCCGGATTCAGCGCCTTCATCGTGCCCGCACCTGGGGCGACTTCCTCTGCACCAATGAGAAGACCACCCGTGAGCGTCATGACTGCCTCCGCTCGACGTCAGACAGGGCAGCGGTCAGCTCGGCCGTCGTCAGAATCGCATGGGCGAAGGTGGGGCCATTGAGTTCATGCGCCGCGCGCATCATTTCCTTGCTGAATGCCGCGGTGGCATCGCGCACAAGCGTGACGTGATAGCCCAGTTCCATGGCAAAGCGGCTTGTGGATTCAATGCAGGTATTCGCCAGCAGGCCGACGATCACGACATGCGTGACACCCTGCTGTTTCAACTGGAAGTCGAGATCGGTGTTGGCGAATCCACTTTGGGCCCAGTGCTCCTTGATGATGATGTCGTTCGCCTGAGGTATGAAATCGGGATGCCATTCGCCACCCCACGTTCCCAGCTCGAATGTGTGGCGCTCCTGGACAAGGCGTTGCGTCGGATTGGGATGATCCCAGTTGTCATAGTCGCCGGGTTGCCAGCGACGGTGCGGCACGTAGAACACCTGGATATTGGCTTTGCGCACGGCGGCGACCGTCGTGCGCAGATTGTCCAGCAGTCCGACTTCGGCGGCGATTTCCTTGATCATCGGAAATACCTTTCCGCCCTCGGACAGAAAGTCGTTGTACGGATCGACCAGCAGCAGGCCGGTACGGTCGGCGCGATAAACAGGATCGGGCATCTCGGCTCTCCATGACATGCAAAGCACCGTGATTACGACGTGCGCGACAAAGGTAGCCGTCGTCCGACGGCTTGCGCGACGCAATTCCATAGCGCGTCACTGTGGCGGGGGCGATGGAGCCCGGCCGATGCAACGCTGCTGGCATGAGCTCAGGCAGGTGGCGCTCATGCAACTCCCGGCCTACAGTGCCCGGACGCTACTTCACTCACTCATGCGGTGCGCGCCGGTTCCGCGTACATGCTCCGCGTGACGCCCGCCCTGCCGAATGATCCAATCGATTCTAGGTGATCGAAAGTGAAAGAGGTAGAAGCCCACGCATGCCGGGAAGATGCCTCGCGTGGCGGTGATGGGCGCTTGCGTGGTGCACTGCATACGCTACCCAAGCTCGCCAGGCACCGCGCCGAAGCCATGTATCAGATGAATTTTCCGGTGATACCACCATCGACCATCAACTCGGTCCCCGTGATGTACGCCGCGGCGTCCGATACGAGAAAGGCGCAAGCATGCGCCACGTCCCACGCGGTGCCCATGCGGCCCACGGGCACCTGACGCGCACGCTCCTGCCTGGCTCGATCGAAGTCTTCCGCGTCGTACATCTTTGCCACCGTGCTGGCGATCCGCGGGGTATCGATCAACCCGGGCACCACCGTGTTGGCGCGGATGCCGTCGGCCGCGTATTCATGTGCCACCAGCCGGATGTATTGCTCGGTGGCGGCTTTCGTCACGCCATACGCGAGGTGGGGATAGCCGAGATAGCGATGGCCCGCGATGGACGAGATGGCGACGATGGCACCGCGCCGCTGCTCCTTCATGCCTGGAAGCACCGCTTGCGCGCACAACAGCAGGCCGCCGACATTGGCGCCGTG
Organism: Cupriavidus sp. 05T41; assembly: GCF_056396525.1. NCBI lineage: Bacteria > Pseudomonadati > Pseudomonadota > Betaproteobacteria > Burkholderiales > Burkholderiaceae > Cupriavidus > Cupriavidus sp. 05T41. Next base: position 48,844 of record NZ_JBFTLQ010000012.1, on the reverse strand, counting down.
TATGCGCGCCATGTCGGCCGCGCTCGTTTCCATGGCGCCACCTACCTTGCCGATGCCGACGTTGTAGTGCAGCACGTCCACCGGCCCGAATGCATCGCGCGCCTCGGCAAAGAGCCGCCCGACCTCCTGCTCGAGCGTCACGTCACCAAAAAGGGCAACCGCGCGGCCGCCCTCTTGCTCGATCAGCCGCAAGGTCTCGCGGGCAGACGCTTCGTCGCAGTCGGCCACCGATACGCTGGCGCCGAGCCGGGCGTACAGTACCGACGCGGCGCGTCCGATGCTCCAGCCCGGTCCGGCCGAACCACCACCCGCAACGAACACATGCCGGCCGTCAAGGCGCAGCGGCATCGGGAAAGCTGTTTCCATGTCTCTTATCCTCACTTAGCGCGGATGATTCATCAAACCACCTCCGCGGCGAACTTCGGCGCAATACGGCCTTCCTCGGTGCGCCGGAAGACCACCCGGACCGGCATGCCGACCCGCATGTCGGCATCATCGATCTCGACCAGGTTGGTCAGCATCGTGGGGCCTTCCGCCAATCGCACGTAGGCCACCGTATAGGGTTGCGCGGCGCGCCGCAACGTGGAGAACGCGTAGACCGTGCCGCGCCCGCTGAGCGGCTTCCATTCTGTCTGGTCGCTGCCGCAGAACGGGCAGATCTCGCGCGGGTACCAGTGCACCTTGCCGCAGTCACTACAGGACTTGCCAAGCAGCACGCCTTCCTCGGCCGCGCGCCAGAATGGCAGGCTCTCGGGGTTGGCCGCCACGTACGGATCTTCCAGAAACGATGTCGGGGTCATTTTTTCACTCCCTTTCCAGAACCAGCGCGGAGTACGCATGGCCACCGCCGAGCACGAGGCCGGGCCCAGATGCCATCGCGATGGAACAGTCCGGCACCTGCACCTGCGGATGGGCTTCGCCTCGCAATTGCCTGACGGCCTCGACGACTTTGGTCATGCCGCCGCGATTCTGCGGATGGTTGTTGCACAGCCCGCCACCGTCGGTGTTCCACGGCAGTTGGCCCTTGCCGGAAATCAGGTTGCCGTCGGCCACGAACGCGCCACCCTGCCCCTTCTTGCAAAAGCTGAGGTCTTCCAGTTGCATGATGACCATGATGGTGAAATTGTCATAAATGGACGCGTACTGGATGTCCTTCGGCCCAAGCCCGGCCTGCGCGAAGGCTTCCGTGCCCGCCTTCGTGGCGCCCGTGACGGTCAGGTCCACCATCCCCCCCTGATTGGTGTGCACGGTTTCGCCGGTGCCCAGTACCTTGACCAAGGGCCGCTTGAGCGAACGCGCCACGGCCGCGCTGGTTACCACCAGCGCCCCGCCACCGTCGGTGACCACGCAGCAGTCCATCTTGTGCAGCGGATCGGCAATGACGCCCGACGCCAATACATCTTCGACCGTGACAAGCTTGGGCAGGAACGCATGCGGATTGTGTTGCGCATGGGTCGAAGCGGCCACCTTGACCCACGCCATCTGCTCCGCGGTGGTGCCGAATTCGTGCATGTGGCGCTGCGCCGCCATGCCGTAGATGGTGGCGATGGTCCACTGGCTCGGGCTGTCCCAGACGGCTTCGGGGCGGTCCGGGCTCAACGCGCGTGGCTTGACGCCTACCGACTGTCCGGTGCTGCGCGGGCGCCCCGCCATGGTGATCAGTGCCACCGAGCACTTGCCTGCCGCGATGGCCGCCGCCGCGTGCGACACCAGCGAAATGTAGGAGCATCCGCCAAGCTCCGTGCCGTCGAGCCAGCGCAGCCGCAGGTTCAGGTAGTCGGCCATCAGCAGCGGCGTGCCGCCCGGCACATCGCCCGCGCAGAAGTAGCCGTCGACATCGGCCAGCGTGAGCCCCGCATCGGCCAGCGCCCCCCTGGCGCATTCGGCGTGGAGCTGGGCGACCGACTTGTCCGGCGCGTGCCGCGTCGGGTGCTCGTAGGCGCCGCAGATATAGGCGTGGGTCTGGTTCATGGTCGGCCTCATCAATGGACGGACCGCGCACCCGCGGTCCAGTGGCGGGACCGCAGCGCCTTCTTGTCGATCTTGCCGAGCGGCGTGAGCGGCAACGCAGCGATGATCTCCACCCGCTTGGGCGTCGCCACGGTGCCCTTGGCCTGGCGCACCGCTGCGGCAATCTCGTCCTCCGACACCTGGCAGCCGTCCTTCAGTTGCACATAGGCCATGACCATCTCGCCCCATTTTTCGTCGGGAATGCCGATCACGGCCGCCGAGGCCACCGACGGATGCGCGCAGATGGTGTCCTCGATCTCCTTGGGATACACGTTGAATCCGCCCGAAATGATCATGTCCTTCTTGCGGTCGACGATGTAGTACAGGCCATCGGCATCCTTGTACGCAATATCGCCAGTGTGGAGCCAGCCGTCCTTGAGCGTCGATGCCGTTTCCGCCGGATTGTTGAGATAGCCCGACATCAGCAACGGCCCGCGCACGCAGACCTCGCCACGCTCGCCGGCCGCCACCTCGGCACCGTCGGCATCGAGCAGGCAGACGCGCATCAGCGGATAGGGGCGTCCGGCCGAAGCCAGTTGCGCATCGCTCAGGCGCGGATGATCGTGCTTGCCCAGGATCAGGATCGAGTTCGGCGACTCCGTCTGCCCGTAGCTCTGGATCAGGATGGGACCCAGAAGATCCAGCGCCTGGCGGATGCGCGAGGGCGAGGTGGGCGCCGCGCTGTAGATCAGCGAATGGAACTTCGACCAGTCGACCTCTTTCACGCGCGCGCAATCCAGCAGCGCGTACAGCATGGTGGGCACCAGCCACGTCACGTTGCAGCCGTATTTGTTGATCGTGTCGATCAGGCCGTCGGCCGAGAAGCCCCGCATCAGCGTAATGCAGCCACCGCGCATCAGCGTGGGAACCACCAGCGATCCGGCGCCATGCGAGATCGGCGCTACGCAGAGATACTTGACGTCGGCCGGCCATTCCTTGGCAGACAGGTCCAGCACCACATTGGTCGCCAGCGCGCGGTTGGACAGCATCACGCCCTTGGGGCGACCGGTCGTTCCTCCGGTATAGGCCACGCGGACCACCAGTTCCGCGTCGCCAAAGGCCACGAGCGGCGCCGGCTGGTAGGCCTGCATCGCGTCGTCCAGCGCGTCGAAACCCGGAATTGCACCCAGCGACATCCATGCCCGCACCTTGCCGCAGCGCTTGCGCAGCGCCTGGCCGCGCGCCTGGTGATAGGCGTCGACGATCACCACGCTGGCACCGCAGTCATCAAGGACGAACTCGTGGTCGGCCTCGCTGCCCATGGCGTGCAGCATGACGGAGCGCAAACCGCGCAGATAGACCGCGGCGACGATCGCAAACACCTCGAAGCGGTTCACGGCCAGTTGCGCCACGGTGTCGCCGGGCTTCAGGCCCAGGCTGTCGAAGTGCTGCGCGATCTGGCTGATGCGCTGGCCCAGTGCCGCGTAGCTGATCGTGGCATCGTCGCTGGCAAACGCCGTGCGCTCGGGAAAGCGCTCGATCGCGCCGATCACGAGGTCCGCAATCGTGCCGCCGTGCGTCAGTTCAGGAGAGAGTTGCATGTCATTCCACCGTTACGTTACCAGCCTTGATCATCTGTTCCCACTTGGGGGTGTCTTCGCGCATGCGTTCCGCAAACGCGTCCGGGGCCACCTGCGCGGGCGCCAGCCCCAGTTCCTCGATTCGCTTGACGATCTCCGGGGACTTCAGTGCATCGACCACGGCGTAGGAGATCGTCTTGCGGATCGGCGCGGGAACGCCGGATGGCACGAACATGCCAAACCAGCCCACGGGCTCGAAACCCGCGATGCCTTCCTCGCTCATCGTCGGCACATTCGGCAGCAGCACCGAGCGCTTCGGTCCCGTGCCGGCCAGCACCTTCAGCTTGCCGCCGCCCAGCTGCGCGCGTAGCGGCGAGATATCGACGAAGGCGGCGTCGACCTGCTGGCCCAGCAACGCCGTCAGCAGCGGCGCGGAGCCCGCGAACGGCACGTGGACCATCTCGAGCCTGTTGGCAGAATTGAACAGCGAGCCGTGCAGGTGCGAGGAGCCGCCATTGCCGTTCGAGCCGTAGCTGAGGCGCCCCTGATGGCCCCTGGCATAGGCGATGAATTCCTTGAGCGTGTTGGCCGGTGACGATGCGGGAACCACGAGGAAGTTGGTGGAGGTGGCCACCTGGGCTACCGGAGTGAAGTCCTTTACCGCCGTGTACGGCAGCTTCTTGTAGAGGCCGGGCTCCTGGATCAGCGCGGTGGTGGAGAGCAGGAGCGTGTAGCCGTCAGGCTTGGCACGGGCCGCCAGTGCATTGCCGATCTGGCCGCTGGCGCCTGGCTTGTTTTCCACCACGACGCTGGTCTTCCAGCGCTTGCCCAGTTCATTGCCAAGCATGCGGGCCACGATGTCCGTGCCGCCGCCGGCAGCAAACGGCACGATGATGGTGACGGGGCGGCTTGGATAGGTACCTGCCGCGGTGTCCTGCGCGGTGGCCAGCGTCGGGCCAAGCGCCAACGCCAGCATCAGGGCACATGAGGTCTGTGTCCACCGCAGGCGCAACATTGCCAAGGTCATGCTTGTCTCCAGTCTGGTTATGTGCCGTCTGTCTCCGCTACGCCAGGTGACCGGTGCGGGCTCGGCTGGGATGAAGTTTTCCGCTTATCACGATCGCTGGGAAGGCTACAATGTCCGCCTGCCGGACAAACCAACAAATGGCTAAAATGTGACGACAACGCACATCGACGATGGCAACCGCTCGTTGCAGCGTGGCCTGGACGTGCTTGACTGCGTGCGGCAACACGCCCGGGGCGGCGTACGGGTAATGGAGATCATGCGGCTTTGCATGCTGGAACGGGCTACGGTCTATCGGCTCTTGAGCACGCTGATCGCCGCGGGCTACGTGGCCAAGCGGGACAGGTACTGGTATGTGCCCGGGCCGCGCATCCAGGACGTCTCCGGCGGCGCGCCCGTCAACGAACTCGCGACGCGGCTACAACCCGTGCTGCGGCACATCAGCGAAATTACCGAAGACTCTGCATTCGCGGTGGTGCGCGATGGCGCTCAGTCACACTGCATCGCCCGCCAGATCGGCACGTTCCCCGTCCAGGTGCTGATCGTGCAGGTTGGCCGCCGCCAGCCTTTGGGGGTCGGCGCCGCCGGACTTGCGCTGCTGGCTTCGTTACCTGAACACGAAGCCGCCGCAATGATTGCCGCCAACGCCGCGACCTTGGGCAGCTACGGCGGGATGACGCCCGAACGCATGCAGCTATTGCTGAAAGCCACGCGCGAGCGAGGCTGGTCTGTCGTCGGTAACCATGTAGCCACTGACACCCTCGGGGTGGGCATTGCCATTCCCGCCACGGGCGGCGTGCCGTTGGCCGCCATCAGCGTAGCCGCGCCGCTGGCACGCATGCAGCGTCAGCGCCAGACCTACATCATCAAGACGATCCAGGACGCGCTGGGGAAGCTATTGCCGACCGGCTTATAGAAGCATCCGCAAACGTTATATGCCGGGGCCGCATCAGATCCACTGGTCGTTCTCGACAGTACGCTCGCCCGTCGCACCGTCGCCTGTGTTCACCACACCTCGCGGCTCGATCAGCAGCAGCTTCACTTCTGCGTCTGCACAGGGCTTGTGCTCGACGCCCTTGGGCACCACCGCCATCTGGCCGGCGCGCAGCACGATAGAACTGTCGCCCAAAGGGCCCGCGCGGACATCGATGCGCAGCTCGCCCTCGAGCACGATGAACGCTTCATCCGTATCGTTGTGCCGATGCCACTGGAACTCGCCTTCGACCTTCACGACCTTGAACTGATAGTCGTTCATTTCAGCGACGACGCGCGGTTGCCAGTGACCGTTGATCTGCGCGATCTTGCCGGCCAGGTCGATGGCCTGGCACTGGCCGCGTTCGGCCGGCGCGGTGGTGTGGTTCGAGGATTGGTCCATCGTTCTCTCCGTTCAAAGGTCAATGCGCCGAGGATACGCATGCTCCTTGCGTCCGTATTGAACGATCGTGGCTGTTTTCAGGTGCGGTGGACGCTGCCCGCGGCCTGGAGCCAGCGCCCCGGCGTCAGCCCGAATGCTTTCGAGAAGTGGCGCGTCATGTGGCTCTGGTCAGCAAAACCCGCGGCCGCGGCGGCGTGGGCGAGCGAGGTGCCGGCGAGCAGCATGCGGCGCACCGCATCGAGGCGCCGCATCGTCAGATAGCGGTACGGGCTCGTGCCGTAGAACGTGCGAAAGTCGTGCGACAGGCTCCAGCGATCGCGGCCCGTCGCAGCTTCCAGTTCGACGAGCGTGACGACGCGGGCGCAGTTCGCGTGCAAATAGTCGCGTGCGCGCCGCGCCGAGAGGAAGTCGCCTTTCGGGCGTCGCGTGGACGTGCCAGTAACGGCGGCAAGGGCATACGCCAGTTCGGCGAGCGCATCGCTCTGTTCGAGCGATTCGAGCGTATGGCCGACGTGCTGCAGCAACGTCGCGGTTGCCGCTGCAAGACGCGGATCGGTCGTCACGCCGCCTTCGAGGAACGGCAGCGCGCGTCCACCGAGCACATCCTGAAAGAGCGCGGGTTCAACGTAGATCATCCTGTACCGGAACCCTTCGTCGGTGCCCGCCTGGCCATCGTGAATCTCGTCGGGGTGCAGCACCATCGTGTTGCCCGGCAGGCTGTTTCGCTGGCTGCGCCGATAGTTGAAACTCTGGACGCCGGCGAGCGTGCGGCCAATGGCATAGGTGTCGTGACGGTGCATGGCATACGCCTTGCCGTGAAACCACGCTTCGATGCGCTCGACGCCTTCCATCGGCTCGGCGCACCTCACCCAGTCGGGGCATGAGAGCGCTGCTGGTCGGTTCATGATGTATGAATTTTGGCGGCCCGGGGTGTCGCGCTGCGGTACAAGCCCCCGGGCGCGGTGCGATGCGCAGCAGCTACCCGGATTGTCGCACGGGAAGATCCAGTCGCCGGTGTTGCAGGACGAACAACGGGGCCACGGAATTTCCAGACTGGCCCTGAGCGAAAAACGCCAGACCATCGGCGGCCGCTTCCGGCCCCCGGATACGCTGGAGGCCGGGCCGTCCGCTCAACGCTGCGCCGCCTGCAACTGCCCGGCAAGCGGCCGATAGTGGGCGGTCTCGGACTCAACCAGTGCCCGGATTTCCTTGCCCGACACCGCAAACGTCTCGGCGCCCACGTTTTCCGTCAGGTACCTGACGAACTCCGGCCGCTTCATCGCCTTGATCAAGGCGGTCTCGATTGACTGCGCGACAGGCTCGGGGGTCTTCCCGGCAATGCCGATGCCGATCCAGCCCGCCATCTCGTACTGCTTCGGTCCGCTCTCTGCGATCGTCGGCACGGATGGCAGCAACCGGTGCCGTTCCTTGCCGGCCACCGCCAGGGGGCGCAGCTTGCCGGAGGCGATCAGCGGCATCGCTCCGCCGACATCGATCAGCGCGACATCCACCGTGCCGCCGGCCAGGTCGGTCTGCAGCGGCGTGGCGGTCTTGTAGGAGACCTGGTTGAACGTCACGCTTGCCATCTGCTGCATGCGCAGCGCCCCGAGCCGATAGTAGGCGGTGTAGCTGCCCAGGCTGACCGAGCCTGGCGCCCGCCTTGCCTCGGCCAGCACATCGGCGAGGGTATGAAAGCGGGACGCACCGCCGGTCACCAGCAGGGCCCCGAGTCGCATCATGCCGGCCACCGGGCGGAGATCGAGTTGCGGATCATAGGACGTGGAGGCGTTGATCAGCGGGTTGATGATCATCGAGCTCGGCGAGATCATCAGCATGCTGTACCCGTCCGCCGGTGCGGACAGGAGTGCCTGCACCGCTACCAGCGAATCCGCGCCCGGCTTGTTTTCCACCACGACGGGCTGTCCCAGTTCCTCCGCCGCAAGCCTGGCGAGCAGCCGCGCGCTGGAGTCGGCGCTGCTGCCCGGGCCGAGCGGCACCAGGAAACGTATCGGGCGTGCAGGCCATGTCTCGGCATGGGCTGCGCCGATGCCGGAAATCGGGCCTGGAACGCCGGGCAACGTTGCGGCCAGCGCGAGGGCCAGCAGGCGAATGCGGGATCGCTGTGTCATGGGTGTCTCCTGTATTGGGATCGGCGGAACCTCATATGACGGCCGCCTCCCGAAGTTGCCGCTGCACGGCGTCGCTCAAGCCAAGCCATCCCCCGAAGACTTCTTCGTTGTGCTCTGCCAGGGTTGGCGCTGAACGGATCGGCCCCGCGGGCGTGGCTGACAGCCGTGGGCCCACGCCAGGCATCCGGACGGTCCCGATGCGGGGATTCTCGACGCTTTCAATGCTGCCTCGCTCCAGATAGTGGCGATCCGAGAAAATGTCCTCGATGGAGTATGTCAGCGTGTACGCAAGCCCGGCGTCGTGCAAGGCGGTCTCGACCTCAGGTACCGCAAGCCCCTTGATCCATCGGCCGACGATGGCATTCAACTCGACGACATGCTCCCATCGCTGGCGATGGGTGGCGTACCGGGGATCGTCGGCCAGCGCCGGCGTACCCATCGCGCCGCACAGGCGCCGGAACATGGCGTCGTTGGACATGGTGAGCACGAGATAACGGCCATCGCAGGTCTCGAAGATGTCCCCCGGCGCCGCTGCCGCCGCAAGATTGCCCTGCCGTTGCCGGACCTCGCCGAGCCGGTCATAGGCCGGGGCCAGGGTATCGGTAAAGCGGAAGACGGATTCATAGAGCCCGAGGTCGATGTGCTGCCCCGCCCCGCCGTTTGCGTCGCGATGATAGAGCGCCATCATCACTGCGTACGCACCGAATAGCGCGGCCTGGTAGTCCGCCATCGTCACCCCCGGTCTCACGGGAGGACGATCCGGGAACCCGGAAATATGCAGGACGCCGCTGAACGCCAGCGCGATGCGATCGAAGGCAGCGCGCTTCGCGTAGGGACCGGTCTGCCCGAAGCCGGACACGCTCAGCATGACGAGCCCTGGATTGAGCGCGGACAAGGCCTCGTAGTCAAGTCCCCACGCGGCAAGCGTTCCGGGACGGAAATTCTCTACCACCACGTCGACCTTTGTCGCCAGCTGGCGGGCCAGTGCCTGGCCTTCCGGCTTGCGCAGATCGAGCGTGACCGACTTCTTGTTCCGTCCCTCGACATTCCAGTACAGGCTTTCGTTATCGACAAAGGGACCGATCTTCCGCAATGGATCGCCGGTACCCGGTTGTTCGACTTTCACGACTTCCGCACCGAAGTCGGCCAGCAGGGTCCCGGCCACGGGTCCGGCAATCATCGTCCCCAGGTCCAGCACCTTGAGGCTGGCAAGCGGTCCCCGTCGCTGGCCGCTGGCTTCGTCGCGCATTCCCGGCTCACTCATCTGATGTACTCCTTGTCAATTTCCTGAAGACCCGGCGTCCGGGCATCCGTGCAGCCTCGCAGGCCGCCACCTCCACCTGGTAGCCGGCTTTTCCGTGGAGGATGCGCAGCGCCGGCGCGAGCAAGCGCTACACGCGGCCGGCAGCCCTGGCGGCGGCCACGACCTGCGACCATTTCCCCAGCTCCGCGCGCTGGTACTGGAGCGCCTCGGCCGGCGTTCCCGGCGCCCCTGTCAACCCGTAGTTCTTCATGCTGCCCGCGCTTGCCGGATCGGCCAGGAAGCCGTTCAGGGCGGCGTTGAGCGTGGCTACCGTGTCATCACCGGCGCGGGCGGGGACATAGACTCCCAGCCAGGTATCGACCGAGTAGCCCGGCACCGCCCCGGATGCCCTCGGTACGCCGCGCAGCTCGCTCCCGGCCGTGGAACTGGTGATGGCCAGCGGCACGAGCTTGCCCGCCCGGATATGCACTTCCACCGACGACGTGTTGGTCAGCAGCACGTCGATCTCGTTCGAGAGCAATGCCACCTCGGCCTGGACCGTCCCCTTGTAGGGAACGTGCATCATCTCGATCCCCGCCGAGAGCTGGAGATACTCCATGGCCATGTGGAGGACGCTGCCGGTGCCGCTCGAGCCGTAGGTCAGCTTTCCGGGATTCTGCTTCGCGTACCGGATCACGTCCTGAAGATTGCGGAATCCCTTTGCGGGGTTGGCGACGATCAGGGTCTCGGCCTTCGCCAGCAGTCCGACGATGCGGAAGTCGTTCAACGTGCTGTACTGCACGCTCTGGACGAGCGGGTTGACCACCATGGTGCTGCTCGGTCCGATCAGCAGCGTATGCCCGTCCGGCGCTGCCCGCGCGACGAACTGCGCACCGATCGCGCCGGTCGCGCCCGTCTTGTTCTCCACCACGGCGGCCTGTCCTCGCGCCCGGGTCAGGTGCCGCGCGAAAGCGCGAGCCATGATGTCGGTGGTGGCGCCGGGCGCGGTCGGCACGATGATGGACACCGGCCGCCCGGGGTCGAGCGCGGCAAGCGCCGGACGGATCCCTGCACACAGACCCATCGCCGCCAGCCCGAGCACGTGCTTGCCGAATGCGCGCCGTCCCGCCGAATGCTCATTGCCGAATATTTCCATGCTCGCCTCCAGTCTCCGCAGAACCGTCAAACATGCAGGATCGTTGCCGCCGCGACCGCCGCGTCATGACCAACCTGGCCGCCGTTGTTTTCGGCCAGCGCGACCTTGGCGTCGTCGCGTTGCCGTGGCCCCGCCTGGCCCCGCAACTGTTGTGTCAGTTCGACGAGCTGGGCCACGCCCGTCGCGCCGATGGGATGCCCCTTGCTCAGCAGGCCGCCGCTTGGATTGACGGATATCCGGCCATTGATTCCCGTCTGGCCGCTTCGCAATAGCGCGGGGCCCTCGCCCGGGCCACAGAGTCCTAGCGACTCGTAGTACATCAGTTCCGCGGGTGCCGAGGCATCGTGCAGCTCGGCTACGTGAATGTCGCGCGGATCGACGCCGGCTTCCTCGTACGCCTGGAATGTGGCGCGGACGGCGGCAGGCTTCCCGCTGCCCTCAGGCGTTCCGGAGACGATGACCGATCCACCCACCCACACCGGGCGCCGCGCGGAAAGGCGCGCGGCGCGTTCGGGAGAGCAGACGACGATGGCGGCTGCGCCGTCGCCGATCGACGAGCACATCTGCAGCGTCAGCGGATCGCTGATGACCCGGCTCGCCAGCACGTCCGGGACTGTCGTCTCCGCCCGAAACTGGGCATTCGGATTCAACGAGGCGGCCCTGCGGCTCTTGACCACGATCCCCGCCAGGTCCGCGCGCGTGGCGCCGGTCTGCGCCATGTACTTGCGGGTTCGGGCGGCGTAGATATCCATGAAGATGGACCCGCTTCCCGCGCCGACGTGTTCCGGCTGCTTCTCGTCGAGATCGACAGCCGTGGCCAGCGCCGCCAGCGAAACCCGCTTGTCCGGATGCGTCATGCGTTCGGCGCCCACCACCAGCGCGGCCTGTACCCTGCCGCTGCACACCGCCCTCCAGGCCAGATGGAATGCCGTGCTTCCCGATGCGCAGGCATTCTCGACATTGAAGATCGCCTGCCCCCGCAGTCCGAGAAAGCGAAGCGCCGCCTGCCCGCGAATCATTTCCTGCCCGGTGATCATGCCCCCGACCGCATTCGAGAAATACACCTCGTCCACGTCATCCGGCTGCATTCCGGCATCGCCGAGGGCCGCCCTCGCGGCCTGCTCGGCAAGGTGCCGGACCGTGAGATCGGGAAACTTGCCGAACGGCGTCATGCCGACCCCGACAATTGCACATGCCTGTTTCATCTATGGCTCCGGTGAGATTGGAAGCGCCGGGAATCAACGCCCCTGGAAGCGCGGTGCGCGCTTTTCGCGGAATGCGGCAAGGCCTTCGGCGCGGTCGAAGGAGGCGGAATACAACTGGCTCAGGTCCCGTTCCCGACGCATGGCCGCACCGTGGGGCTGCGTCGGCGCATCGCTGATCGCCTCTTTCATCCGCCCCAGCAGCAGCGGGCTCTTCGCCGCCAGGCGCTGCGCCAGGGCGGCCACCGTGGAGCGGAACGCCTCATCCTCGGCCACGGCCTGCACCAGGCCGATGGCCTGCGCGTCGCGGGCAGGGATAAGCTCTCCCGAGAACATCAGGTACTTCGCCATGGCAACACCGACCATCCTCGGCAGCCGGACGGTGGCACCCGCGCCGGGAAACAGGCCGTAGTTCGAATGGCCGTCGCCGAGCCTTGCCGATGCCGCGGCCACGACAAAGTCGCAGGCGAGCATCAGTTCCAGGCCGCCCGCCACCGTCACACCGTTCACGGCGGCGATGATCGGCTTGGGACAGAGTTCCATGGCATCCGTCAGGCCGGAAATGGTGCGCAGGAAGGCAGCGCTTGCCTCGGTACCGGCGCCGCGGCTTTCCGCCTCCTTGAGGTCGGCGCCCGCGCAGAACGCTCGCCCGGCCCCCGTCAGGACAATCACGCCTACCTCGGGATCACGCGCCGCGGCGGCGAATCTCTCCTGCAACGCGCTGACCAGCGAGCCCGAGAGTGCATTCAGGGCTTCCGGCCTGTTCATGGTCAACCACAACACACCACCTTCGTTGGCCATATCGACCACATTCTTTTGCTGCGTCGGCATATCTTCTCCTTGTCCGTTCAAGCGGTTCATTTGTACGCTGCCGCAGCCCTGCTGCCATATACGATCATCGGGTCTCTCCTTCCTGTTCCTCGAGGTCCTCGGGATATCGACTCAATGCCTGTAGCCGGCATCGATCCGGTCGAGCAGTCGCAGCAACGCCGGCCATTCGCGCTTGCCGAAGGTGCCGGCGCGGGCATCCATCGCCCGGACGGTGTCGTCGATCGCCTGCTGCGACGGCAGGACGACCTCCGCGCTGGCGGCCATGGCGTCGACCTGCGTGCGGCAGGCCATCTCGAGCCAGTAGATGCGGCTGAACGCCTCGGCCGCGCTCGGGCCGACCGCCAGCAGGCCGTGGTTGCGCAACACCACTACGTCGTGATCGCCGAGCGAGCTGACCAGCGGCGCCTGCTGCGCGAGTTCGACGACGGGGCTGTCGAAGTCGTGGTAGGCAGTCCTGCCGTGGAAGCGCAGCGCCGTCTGGGTCATCGGCAGCAATCCGCACGGCAGCGCGGACAGCGCCATGCCGGCGCGGGTATGGGTATGAATGACGCAGTGCACGTCAGGCCTCGCGCGGTGGATGGCGGTGTGGATCACCATGCCGGCGCGGTTGACCTGGTAGTCATGCTCGTTCAGCGGGTTCAGCAGGACATTGCCGTCGAGGTCGATCTTGACGAGGTTCGACGCGCAGACCTCGCTGTAGAGATACCCATAGGCATTGATGAGAAGGTGCTCGGTGCCGGGAATCCGCAGCGTGATGTGGTTGTAGATCAGGTCAGTCATCCCGTAGCGGTCGACGAGACGGTAGCAGGCGGCCAGTTCCTGGCGGGCCCGCCATTCGGCGTCGCTGACGGTGGCTCGTACGGCTTCGCGCGCAATGGTGAAAGGAGGGTTCATGTTCTCTGTAAGGTCTATTCGACGCGGACGTTGCCTGCCTTGATGACCCTGCCCCAGCGCTCGCTCTCCGAGACGAAGTAGCGATTGAGTTGCGCCGGGGTCATGACGTCGGACTCCATGCCGAACTCGGCGATCTGCCTGCGCACCTCGGGCTCGGCGAGGATATCGGTGACGGTATGGCCCAGCTTCTCCACCACGCCGGGCGGCGTCTTGCCGGGGGCGACGATGGCGAGCCAGGAATTCGCCACCACGTCTGGATAGCCGCTCTCCGCGAAGGTCGGTACGTCAGGCAGTGCCGGGACACGCTTCGTGCCGGTGAAGGCGATGGCGCGCACCTTGCCGGCGCGTATGTGCGGGGCGAAGAGCTGGAGGGTGTCGATCATGACTTCGAACCTCCCCGCCATCAGGTCCGGCAGCGCGGCCGCGGAGCCCTTGTACGGGATGTGCTCGAGCCGGATTCCCGTATTCATCGAGATCAACTCGCCGGCGAGGTTCGCCGTCGAACCGGAGCCCGAGCTGCCATAGCGAATCCGGTCCGGATGAGCCCTGCCCCAGGCCACCAGATCCGCGACAGAGTGGATCGGCAAGTCGGCATTCACCACGAGCAGGAGCGGCACGCGCGCCATCATGGCCACGCCCGTCAGGTCGCGGCCCGTGTCGTAGGGAAGCTTGCTGTAGAGCAACGGGTTGGAGATGTGCGCGGGCGAGGTGGCCAGCAACGTGTAGCCGTCCGGATCGGACCTGGCGACGTAGTTCGCGCCGACCTGCACGTTGGCGCCCGGCTTGTTCTCGACGTAGAAGCTCGTGCCAAGCCGCGCCGACAGACGGCTGCCAATGAGCCGCGAGACCGCGTCGATGGGCCCGCCGGGCACCGAGGGCACCAGGAGCCTGACCGGCTTCGAGGGATAGGCCGGCTCCGCGGCCTGAGATGCCGTGATGGCGCAACCTATCAGGCCGAGTGCCGCAAGCGTGCCGGCAAGGCACCTGAATCCGAAAGCTGCTCGCATGTTTCCTGTCTCCTGCGGGATGGACGTGAATGGTTTGCCGCTGGTCCGGCGCGCTCAGTCGAGCAGCGCGACCTGAACATCCCGCGCGCCCTGGTAGGGATTGCGGCCGTGCCATACCTGCAGGTTGTCCAGGACCATCACGTCGCCGTCGCGCCATGCCCAGCTATGGGTGTTCCGGTCGCATACGGCATTGATGTGGTCGACCTCTGCGGTCTCCAGGCGTTGCGCGCGACCGAGAAACATGCCGGTCGGGTAGCGCTGGTTCTTCCGGATCACCGTATCGAGCACTTCCGTGGCCGTGTGGGACCGGTGCAGCCCCGAGCGGTACAGACGCTGCCCGGTCTGCGGATGGTCAAGAAAAGGGGCAAGCGTGGCAAACACCGTCAGGGAGCCATCGTCGTGCCAGAGCGGCTCGAGGCTGCGCGCCGCGCACAGGGCTTCGACTTCCGCCGCACTGTCGGTGCCGAACGCATGGTTCCAGCCGTATTGATCCTGGTCGACATACGAGGCTTCGACCGTATCCGTCTTCGGTCCGTAGGTCAGGGCCGAGCGCACGCCCAGCGACTCGATCTTCGCGACCAGCTCCTCGCCCATCTGTGTCACGAAATTGCGCGCATCGGCAACGACGGTCTCGCCGCCCACCGGCGCCGTCCTGTGCGAAAAGAAGGCGATCCGCTTTGGAAACTGTCGCCGGTACGCCATCTCCGAATGCACGCCCAGCCCGACGCTGGCATCCAGGCGGGTCGCTTCCATCACACGTCCCGCGATCTGCATGCGTGGCGCACGTCCGCCGAGGTATCCGTCCTGGAACGGGGGAAGCTGGTCGATGATGTCGGCGAAGTCGGCGGTATCCGGTGTCGGAAAGCCCCGCAATACGATGCCGCCGTGGCGGCTGACGAGCGCCTCGAGCACGGGCATGGCGTTGCGCGTCCATGCGCGAAAGCGCGTTCTCTCCCGCAATGCGTCGCCGTACGGCTCGATGAAGAGCGGCGGCTGCCCCGCCGCGCGCTCATGGCACCGCACCCCATTTCCCAATGCCTCGACCAGTTCCGAAGCCACCGCGATCCGACTTTCGTTCATTTCGTCTTCCCTTTGCCATTCCGGCACCGTCCTGCCGCCCTCGCTCGCCCGGCGGGGTGACACAACTCTACGAAAGCCAGCCGGTGCCAGTGATTCCCCCGATATGCCAGGCGATTCCAAAACGGAATACTTCCGGGTCAACCCGAACCAACATAGTCCGGAGGAAGCTGGATGCGGATAGATGATCTCCGAGCGTTCGTACTCGTGGCACGACACGGCAGCCTGCACCGCGCAACGGCACAGGCCGGCGTGACGCAATCCGCGCTGTCGAAGGCACTGGCCCGCCTGGAGTCGGAAGCCGGGATACGGCTGTTTGACCGCACCGCCCGCGGCGTGGCGCTCACGCAGCCAGGGCAGTCGTTGCTCGCACGTGCCGAACAGGTCGTGCTTGCGAGCCACGATCTCATGGGCGAGCTGGAAGCCCAGCGTTCGGCGCGCGCGGGGAATATCCGCCTCGCGGGCACGCCCCACCTTGTCTCGGCGTTCCTGATGCCGGTGATCGCGCAGTTCCTGGCGAGCCGTCCGCTCGCCCGCTTCTCGATCGACACGAGCCTGACGCAAGGCGCACTGCAGGCGCTGCTGTCTGGCGAAGTCGACTTCGCGTGCGGAGGATTGCCTCCCGGCGTGCCTGACGGCCTGCTCCACGCCCCTCTGCAGCCGCTGGCCATGCAGATCGTCGCGCGTGCCGATCATCCGCGGCTGCGCGCATGGAAGACGCTGGCTGATCTGGCTGACGAGCGCTGGGCGCTTCCGCAACCGTCATCCAGCGTGTACCAGATCGTGCAGGAGGCCCTCGCCCGCCAGAAACTGCCGCCGCCACGCGTCGCCGTGGAGTGGAACGGGTCGGGCGGCTCGGTTGGCGAGCTGATTCGCAACAGCGACCTGCTCGGCGTCGTGGCGCAGCGCGCGTTGCAGCAGGCGGATGGACGCGACCTCTGCGTGGTCGGCGATCCCAGCCTGCTCCGGCAACCCGGGATCGCGCTGTTCTGGCGCGGTGACGCCTATCTTTCGCCGTTCTGCGTCGAATTCAGGGAAACGCTGCTTTCTCCGTTTCTGTCACGGGAGAGGGAATGCGCAGTCGCGTGACCCGGCCGGCGGCAATGGCCTGCGGATTCAACCGCGATCCGCACACCGATGGCGCACGCGCCAGCGACGTGTCATCGCAGGCCTGATCACACCCGCATCTCGCAAGTGCGGGGGGCGCCGGCGGCCGATAGTGCCGCTGGTTCGCCTGAGAGTCCGCTATTGCAATCGCCTGGAAACTGGTTATGCTTTGCACTGGTTTGAGATACCCCTAGATCGTGCGTCATATCGTCCGCCGGCATTCGTGGATTGCCGGACTCCTTCTGCTTGTGTTCCTGTCAGTCCAGCTGGCAACGGCCGCTTACGCCTGTACGATGGGCCTGAGCGAGCCGGCAGGACAGGCGCCGATGGAGAACATGGTGTCTTGCGCGGACATGGCCGACCAGGATGCCGCGCAGAACGATGGCCAGAAAGCGCTTTGCATGAGCCATTGCCAGGCTGATGCAAAGCACGCCGATCTCTCCGCGCCACAGATTCCGGCGCATATCCCGCTCCTCGTCAGCATCCTCGTCGAGCCCCCCGTACTGGATGCCGCGCCGCTGATCGCCGTGCGCGCGCAGACCCAGCCGCGTGCGCCGCCACCGCCGCACGCCATTCTCCACTGCTGTTTCCGCACCTAGCCTCCGAAGCTACGCCACATCTTTGTCGCTCCCGACCTCTCGGGAGTGGTGGTCGTTGTTTCCGGAGGCTTTATGTCATTCCCGCGTTATCTGCGGCGGGCGCTGCTTTGCGCGTCCGCCCTCGGCATGTCGGTGTCGCTTGCTGCGCCACCGCATGCCGCCCCTGTTCTATCCATCGAAGAGGCCGCCGCACTTGCAACGGCGCATGCGCACGATGCCGAGGATTCGCACGGTGCCATCGAAGCGGCCGTGCAACAGGCTGTTGCTGCAGGCCAGTTGCCCGATCCCGTCTTCAAGGTTGGACTGAACGATGTGCCTGCCGATGGCCACGACAAGTTCTCGCTGAGTCGTGACTCCATGACCACGCGTTCGGTCAGCGTGCTGCAGGAATTCACGCGCGCTGACAAGCGACGGGCGCGCGCCGCGCGCTTCGAGGCAGAAGCCGCTTCCGCCGATGCGCGACGCATGGTCGGCGTGACCAATGTCCAGCGCAGCGCCGTGGCCGCGTGGATCGACCGCCGGTACGCCGAGCAGGCGGCCGCACTGCTTGGCCACCACGCGCATCCATTGAATCTCGCGCTGGAAGCCGCCAATGTGGCCTATCGCAGCGGCCGCGGCACGCGTGCCGACGTGCTGTCCGCGCAACTGGAAGTGCAAAAACTGCTCGACCGTGAAGGCGAGAACCAGGCGGCGCTCGACACCGCCCGCGTCAATCTGTCGCGCTGGATAGGCGCGGACGCCGCGCGTCCGCTCGGCGAAAGCCCTGCGCTGGCCGTACCGGATCGCATCGGGCAACTCATCCGTACGCGCTACGACGGCGTACCGGAAATTGCCGCGGCCCAGCGCGCCGTTACCCTTGCAGAGAGCGAAGTGCGCGTGGCGGACGAAGCGCGCAAGCCCGACGTCGCGGTCGAGCTGATGTATAGCCAGCGCGGCTCGGCGTACTCCAACCTGGCGTCGATCAACGTGAGCTTCCCGCTGCCGTGGGATCGCGCCAACCGGCAGGACCGTGAAGTGTCCGCACGGCTCGCACAGGCCACGGAGGCGCGCGCCAAGGCGGAAATCATCCAGCGCGATACCGACGCGGTAGTCGGTGCGCGCCTCGCGGAGTTGCGTCGCAACCTGGAACGCCTCAAGCGCTATGACGACGCCACGCTGCCGCTTGCCAACGCACAGGCGGATGCCGCGCTGACGGCCTACCGCGCCAACACGGGTTCGCTGCTGGCGGTGGCTGAAGCCAATCACCGCGCCATCGATACCGCGCTGGAACGCCTGGCCCTGGAGCGACGCACAACAAGGCTCTGGGCCGAACTCACCTTCCTGACGCCCCTGCCCACCGCACAAACCGAACCGGCTACCAAGGATCTCAAATGAGCCCACGACTAAAGATCGCCATGGCGTGCCTGGTTCTGACCGGTGCGGCCGGATATGCGGGCTATCGCTTCGGCGTTTCGCAGGGAATGCCTGCCATGCCCGGCAAACCGGAGACCGGCGCGACAGCGAAAGCCGGCGATATCGAACCACAAGCTGGAAGGAAGGTTCTCTACTGGCACGACCCGATGGTGCCGGGGCAGCGCTTCGACAAGCCGGGCAAATCGCCTTTCATGGATATGCAACTGGTGCCGGTCTATGCCGATGGCGACGGTGCCGGCAATAGCGGTGTCACCATCGACGGCCGCGTCACGCAGAACCTGGGCATCCGCACGGCAGAGGTGAAGTCCGCGCGTATCGCCTCCGTGCTAGAGGCACCCGGCAATGTGGCGATCGACGAGCGCAGCGTCCAGGTCATCCAGGCGCGCACCACCGGCTTCGTGCAGCATGTGGGCGTGCGGGCCACACTCGATCCGGTGCGAAAGGGCCAGGCATTGATCACCCTCTACGCACCCGACTGGGTGGCGGCACAGGAAGAATACCTGGCCGTGGCGCGGCTGCCCCAAGGGCTACAGGGCGACCTGGCGGGTGCGGCAAAAGCGCGCATGCTGCAAGCCGGCATGACACCTGGCCAAGCCGATGCGGTCGCCCGGTCGGGAACGCTGCAGACGGGCCAGGGCATCGCCAGCCCGCTCGATGGCGTGGTGACCGAAATCGCGGTACGCGAGGGCATGACGGTGACCCCGGGCATGACACTGTTCCGGCTGGCGGATCTCGGCCAGGTATGGGTGATTGCGGAAGTGCCCGAGGCCCAGGCGCGTGGCATCGCACCAGGACAGGCCGTCACGGTGTCGGCCGCCGCCGCCCCGGAGCCCGTGACCGGCAAGGTCGATGCGATTCTGCCCGACGTCAATCCGGCCACGCGCACCATCAAGGTCCGCATCGTCTTGCCAAACAGGCAGCACAGGCTGGCGCCCGGCATGTTTGCCAACGTGCGTTTCGACAGCGGCGACCGGCAGGACGTGTTGCAGATTCCATCCGAGGCCGCGATTCGTACGGGTCGGCGCACCATCGTCATGGTCGATGCAGGTCCGCAAGGTTATGTGGCCACCGAAATCCGCACAGGTCATGAATCCGACGGCATGACCGAAGTCCTCTCCGGATTAAGCGCCGGTCAGAAGGTCGTGACCTCCGGCCAGTTCCTGATCGATTCCGAAGCGAGCCTGCGCGGCACGTCGGAGCGGCTGGTATCGCCCGCCGGTGCATCCCCGCCCGCCGCGGCGGTGCAGGAATACGAAGGCACCGGTCGCATCGAGGCGGTCAATGCCGACGGGCTGACGATCTCGCATGGCCCGATTCCCGCCGCGCAGTGGGGCGCCATGACCATGGATTTCGCCGCACGCGACGCTGCATTGCTCAAGGGATTGAAGCCGGGCGATCGTATCCGGTTCCGTTTCCGCCTGGAACAGGACGGCGCGGCCACGCTATCGTCGGTAAAGCCGGCTGGCGCCGAAGGAGCCAAGCCATGATTGCGCGCATCATCCTGGCATCGATACGCAATCGCTTCCTGGTGCTGCTGGCCACAGTCATGCTGGCCGCGTGGGGTCTGTGGGCGATCCACGGCACGCCGCTCGATGCATTGCCGGACCTGTCCGACACACAAGTCATCATCCGCACACCGTTCCCGGGGCAAGCGCCGCAGCTTGTCGAAAACCAGGTTACCTATCCGCTCACCACCACGATGCTGTCGGTGCCGGGGGCCAGGACGGTACGGGGCTACTCCTTCTTCGGGGACTCGTTTGTCTACGTCCTGTTCGAGGACGGGACCGACCCGTACTGGGCTCGCTCGCGCGTACTGGAGTACCTGAACCAGGTGCAGTCCCGCCTCCCGGCAGCGGCCAAGCCAGCATTGGGGCCCGACGCAACCGGCGTGGGCTGGATCTATGAGTATGCGCTGGTCGACCGGACTGGCCGCCACGACCTGAGTCAGTTGCGCGCCTTACAGGACTGGTTCCTGCGCTTCGAGCTGAAATCCTTGCCGAACGTCGCCGAGGTAGCGTCGCTGGGCGGCATGGTCCGGCAGTACCAGATCGTGCTGATGCCTGACCGCCTGCGCGCCTATAACCTCTCGCAGGCCAAGGTGCTCGCCGCGATCCGCGGGGCCAACCAGGAGGCAGGCGGATCGGTACTGGAGCTTGGGGAGGCCGAGTACATGGTCAGGGCCTCGGGCTACCTGAAGACGCTCGACGATTTCAGGCAGGTACCGATCGAGGCCAGCAGCGCGGGCATCCCTGTCCGCCTGGGGGATATCGCCACGATCCAGCTCGGGCCGGAGACGCGACGCGGCATCTCCGAGCTCGACGGCCAGGGCGAGGTGACGGGCGGCGTCATTGTGATGCGCTCGGGCAAGAACGCGCTGGAAACTATCGATGCGGTCAAGGCCAGACTGGAAGTGCTCAAGAAAAGCCTGCCTGCCGGCGTCGAGATCGTCACCACCTACGATCGCTCCGGGCTGATCCACCGTGCAGTGGACAATCTCACCCACAAGCTCATCGAAGAATTCATCGTCGTTGCGCTGGTGTGCCTGGTGTTTCTGTTTCACCTGCGCTCCGCCCTGGTGGCCATCGTGTCGCTGCCCCTTGGCATTCTGGCCGCGTTCGTCGTCATGCGGTACCAGGGCGTCAATGCCAACATCATGTCGCTGGGCGGCATCGCAATTGCGATTGGCGCGATGGTGGATGCGGCCGTCGTGATGATCGAGAACGCCCACAAGCATCTGGAGCACTGGCATGCCAGCCATCCTGGCCAGCCGATGTCCGGGGCAGAGCGCTGGCGCGTGATTGGCGAATCCGCTGCGGAGGTGGGTCCGGCATTGTTCTTCTCGCTGCTGATCATCACGCTGTCATTTGTGCCGGTGTTCACGCTCGAAGCCCAGGAGGGTCGGCTGTTCTCGCCCCTGGCGTTCACCAAGACGTACTCGATGGCGGCAGCGGCTGGCCTGTCGATCACGCTGGTGCCGGTGCTCATGGGTTACCTCATTCGCGGCCGCATCCCCGGCGAGCACGCCAATCCGCTGAACCGCTGGCTGATCCGCGCCTACCAGCCCGTCCTGGCGAAGGTACTCCGCTATCCGCGAACCACCGTCGTCCTGGCAGCCATCGCCCTGGCGGCAACGGCCTGGCCAATCGCGCGGATCGGTGGCGAATTCATGCCACCGCTGGACGAAGGCGACCTGCTCTACATGCCCTCGGCGCTACCCGGCCTTTCGGCTGGCAAGGCCGCGCAGTTGCTGCAGCAGACAGACCGCCTGATCAAGTCGGTTCCGGAAGTCGCCACCGTCCATGGCAAGGCTGGTCGCGCCGACTCGGCTACCGATCCGGCGCCGCTGGAGATGTTCGAAACCACGATCCAGTTCAAGCCGCGCAATCAGTGGCGTGCCGGCATGACCCCGGACAAGCTGGTGGAAGAACTCGATCGCGTGGTGAAGGTGCCGGGCTTGTCGAACCTCTGGGTGCCGCCGATCCGCAACCGCATCGACATGCTGGCCACCGGTATCAAGAGCCCGGTTGGCATCAAGGTGGCGGGCACCGACCTGAAGGAAATGGACCGGCTTGCCACCCGCATCGAGGAAGCCGTGAAGTCCGTCCCCGGTGTCACGTCCGCACTGGCGGAGCGGCTGACCGGGGGACGCTACATCGACATCGATATCGACCGCGCGGCCTCGGGTCGCTATGGTCTTAATATCGGCGACATACAAAGCATCGTGTCCTCGGCAATCGGTGGCGACAACGTCGGCGAAGTGGTGGACGGGTTGGCGCGTTTCCCGATCAATCTGCGGTATCCACGCGACTATCGCGATTCCGTCGAGCAACTGCGCAGCCTTCCGGTCGTGACGGATCGTGGACAGCAGATCGTCCTGTCCGATGTGGCGCGCATCCAGGTGGTGCAGGGGCCGCCGATGCTGCGCAGTGAAAATGCCCGGCTGTCGGGATGGATCTACGTCGATATCCGCGGGCGCGACCTGCGCTCGGCCGTGCGTGACATGCAAGCCGCAGTGGCCAGGGCGGTGCCGATGCCGGCCGGCTATTCGCTGAGCTGGTCCGGGCAGTTCGAGTATCTGGAACGCGCAAGTGCGAAGCTCAAGGTGGTGGTGCCATTCACGCTGCTGATCATCTTCGTACTGCTCTACCTGGTATTCGGCCGCCTCGACGAGGCGCTGCTGATCATGGGGACGCTGCCGCTGGCGTTGATCGGTGGCTTCTGGCTGCTTTACGTGCTCGGCTACAACCTGTCCGTGGCGGGCGTGATCGGCTTCATCGCACTGGCCGGCGTGGCGGCCGAGTTCGGCGTGATCATGCTGCTATACCTCAAGAACGCCTGGCACGACCGACAGCAGCGAGGAGAGACGGACGTCGCTGCACTGCTTGCCGCCATCCAGGAGGGCGCGGTGCAGCGCGTGCGCCCCAAGGCCATGACGGTGGCCGTCATCCTTGCCGGGCTCATCCCGATCATGTGGTCGCATGGCACCGGTTCGGAAGTCATGCAACGCATTGCGGCACCGATGGTCGGTGGCATGATCACGGCGCCGCTGCTGTCGCTATTCGTGGTACCCGCCGTGTACCTGCTGATGCGCCGTCGCCAGGCGACCACATACCCCGCCCTTACCCACCCGACTCTCAAGGAGGAAACATGAAGACGCCCCTCGATGCCGTTGCGATTGCGCTCGCGCTCGCTTTCGGTCTGGTGCCTGCGGCATTTGCCGCGAATATGGATGGCATGGACATGAAGCCCGCGACCGGCGCCGCGAAGGCGCCTCAACCCGTCCCGGCCGAGATTCGCAAGATCGACGCGGCAACGGGCAAGGTCACGCTCAAGCATGGGCCGATTGCCAACCTGGGCATGTCCGCGATGACCATGGCATTTCCCGTCAAGGACCCCGGAACATTGAAGAACCTGAAGGAAGGTGACAGGGTGTCGGCAACCTTCGACACCTTGGACGGCAAGGCAACGGTTATCGAGCTGAAGAAGTAACCCGATGCAATCCAGAGGTCTGGCAGTGCCGCCAGTCATGCAGCCAGCCTGACCTCTGGAGATGCAGAAGCATGGGGGGCCGTGAGCTGCGAGCTGCTTAAGCGGGTTGCATGGTTTCCATTGTTCGACTATATTCGAAAAATGGAAACAAATAACGCCCTGGAAGCGCTAGCCGCGCTCGCTCACGCCGTCCGCCTGGCCGTGTTCCGCCTGCTCGTGCAGGCGGGGCCCGAAGGTCTGCCAGCGGGCCGCATTGCTGAATTGATGGAGACGCCGGCCTCGTCGCTGTCGTTCCACCTCAAGGAATTGCACCGGGCGGGCCTGCTGGCAAGCCGGCAGGAAGGCCGGTCGATCATCTACATGGCTCGCTTCGAGACCATGAATGCCTTGCTTGGCTACCTCACCGAGAATTGCTGCGGCGGCGCGCCGTGTTCGCCGGTGCCCTCCTGTTCCGTTGCCGCGGGGTCCTGAATTGGCGAGCAGACCGCGGAGTCGGGCAATGAGCACAGTGCAACGGACTGCCGCGGCAACGCAGGCCAGTGCCATCGGCTTCTTCGAGCGCTACCTGACCGTCTGGGTTGCGCTCTGTATCGTCGCTGGCATCCTGCTCGGCCAATGGCTGCCGGCGGTCTTTCAGGCCATCGGTGCCATGGAAGTCGCCCAGGTGAACCTGCCCGTGGGCGTGCTGATCTGGGTCATGATCATTCCGATGCTGATCAAGATCGATTTTGGCGCCATGGGCCAAGTCGCGGGCCACTGGCGCGGCATCGGCGTGACGCTCTTCGTGAACTGGCTCGTCAAGCCGTTCTCGATGGCACTGCTCGGCTGGATCTTCGTGCGCCATCTGTTTGCGGGCTGGCTACCGGTCGACCAGCTCGACAGCTACATCGCCGGCCTGATCCTGCTGGCCGCCGCGCCCTGCACGGCCATGGTGTTCGTCTGGTCGCAGCTGTGCAAGGGTGATCCGTATTTCACGCTCTCGCAGGTGGCGCTCAACGACGCCATCATGGTCGTGGCGTTCGCGCCCGTCGTTGGCCTGCTGCTGGGCCTGTCGTCGATCAGCGTCCCATGGGACACGCTGATCGCTTCGGTCGGGCTCTATATCGTGATTCCGGTGCTGATCGCGCAGGTCATCCGCAAGGCGCTGCTGGCGCGCGGCGAAGCCACCTACCAGCGTGTCACCGGCGCCTTCGGCCCCTACTCGATTGCCGCACTGCTCGCGACGCTCGTGATGCTGTTCGGCTTCCAGGGCGATGCCATCGTGGACCAGCCGCTGGTCATCTTGTTGCTGGCCGTCCCGATCCTGATCCAGGTACTGCTGAACTCCGGCCTGACCTACCTGTTGAACCGCAAGCTCGGTGTTGCCCACTGCGTGGCCGGCCCTTCGGCGCTGATCGGCGCGAGCAACTTCTTCGAGCTGGCCGTGGCTACCGCCATCAGCCTCTTCGGATTCCGGTCCGGTGCGGCGCTCGCCACCGTCGTGGGCGTACTGGTCGAGGTGCCCGTGATGCTGTTCGTCGTGGGCATGGTCAACCGCTCGCAACGCTGGTACGAATCGCCTTGAGGAACCAATATGTCCGTCACCATCTATCACAACCCTGCCTGCGCCACGTCGCGCAACACGCTGGCCATGATCCGCAATGCGGGCATTGAACCAACCGTCCTGGAATACCTGAGCTCGCCGCCGGACCGACAGACATTGCAGGCGATGATCCGCGACGCCGGGCTTACCGTGCGTGACGCGATCCGCGAGAAGGGCACCCCTTACGCCCAACTGGGCCTCTCGGATCCGGCGCTGACCAATGAGCAGTTGCTCGATGCCATGCTGGCCCATCCGATCCTGATCAACCGGCCGTTTGTCGTCACCGAGCTTGGTGTGCGCCTGTGCCGGCCGTCAGAGGCGGTGCTCGACATCCTGCCTTCGCCCCAGCAAGGCCCTTTTACCAAGGAAGACGGCGAAGTCGTGATCGACGGGCAAGGACGGAGAGTCAAGTGAACCCGGATCTGCCCAATGTCGTACCGGCCGTGCTCGATACACCGGATCTGCGCAAGCTGGAGCCGGCGCGCATCAGCGACCACCCGCCGCGCATCCTTTTGCTCTACGGTTCGCTGCGCGAGACGTCGTACAGCCGCATGCTCGTGCAGGAAGCCGAACGGATCCTGCGGCACTTCGGCGCGCAGACCCGCGTGTTCGACCCGGACGGCCTGCCGATGGCCGACAGCGTGCCAGCGGATCACCCCAAGGTGGCCGAGCTGCGCGAGCTTTCGGAGTGGTCGGAGGGTCAGGTGTGGTGCAGTCCCGAGCGCCACGGCACGCTGACTGCCGTCTTCAAGAATCAGATCGACTGGCTGCCGCTGGAGCTGGGCGGGCTGCGGCCGACACAGGGGCGTACGCTGGCCGTGATGCAGGTCTGCGGCGGCTCGCAGTCGTTCAACGCCGTCAACGCGCTGCGCGTGCTGGGGCGCTGGATGCGCATGGTGACCATCCCGAATCAGTCGTCTGTCGCCAAGGCATACCAGGAATTCGACGACAACGGCCGGATGAAGCCATCTTCCTACTATGACCGGGTGGTCGACGTCATGGAGGAACTCTACAAGTTCACGCTACTCATACGCGATCGCAGCGACTACCTGACCGACCGGTACAGCGAGCGCAAGGAAGCGGCCCCGTCAGCCGCCACGGCGCTCGCGGCGGCTGCCATGAGCCACGAGAACGAAGCCCAGGCGGGCGACAACGATAGCGGCGAAGTCGAATAAGCAGTGCCGTTGGCGTTGCGAGCATGGCGGGCAGGTGGTAACTCCGGGCATCGGCATGGGCGCAAGCCTCTGCGAAGCCGCGTCTGCCACGCTGGTCGCGCTGCACGGCAATCGTTCGCCGGGTGCCATCGCAGGGATCACGCTGATTGCAGGCTTTGCCAGCAACATCGGATGGCCGCTGCCGACTTTCATGGAGGCGCAAATACCAGCTTCGGGACGTGACAAGCGCCAGCGACAACAGCGACCCGTTGTCGCACCCTCCCCGATCCCTCGTCTCCACCTCCCTGTTTCGTACTAAACTTTCACAACTTTCTAAAAATTCGAAACAGACAAGCCATGCAACTCTCGCCCCTGGTCCAGCGCTTCGTGCTCCATTTCGGCGAAATGGGCAGCCGCTGGGGCATCAACCGCACGGTCGGGCAGATCTATGCCCTGCTGTTTACCGCCTCGCGCCCGCTCAACGCGGACGAGATCGCCGAGGCGCTGGCGTTCTCGCGCTCCAATGTCAGCATCGGCCTGAAGGAGCTGGAGTCGTGGAACCTGGTGCGGCTGTCGCACCAGCCGGGCGACCGCCGCGAGTATTTCTCGGCGCCGGACGATGTCTGGGCCATCTTCCGCACGCTGGCCGAGGAGCGCCGCCGCCGCGAGATCGACCCGACGCTGTCGATGCTGCGCGAGGTACAGCTCGAGTCGCCGACCACGGCCGACGACCGCCATGCGCAGGCGCGCATGAAGGAGATGTACGGGCTGATCGTGCTGGTGACGAGCTGGTTCGGCGATATCCAGAAGCTCGACGTGGCCACGCTGGAGAAGCTGATGAAGCTGGGCTCCAGGGTCAACAAGCTGCTGGAGGTCAAGGACAAGCTCAGCAGCGCCATCGGCGGCAAGGCGCGCGCCGGTGCCACCCCGGCTACCACGGCCACTCCGGCCCCCGAGGCAAAGCCCAAGGCCAGGCCGGCCCGTACCCGCAAGGAGTAATTGCATGTTCTCGTCGCTCGACCCGGTGGTGCTGGCGCGCGTACAGTTTGCCGCCAACATCACCTTCCACATCCTGTTTCCCACCATCAGCATCGCGCTGACCTGGGTGCTGCTGTTCTTCAAGCTGCGCTTCAACAAGACCGGCGACGACCGCTGGATGGCGGCCTACCGTTTCTGGGTGAAGATCTTCGCGCTGACCTTCGCGCTGGGCGTGGTGAGCGGCATCACCATGAGCTTCCAGTTCGGCACCAACTGGCCGGGCTATATGGAGACCGTGGGCAACGTGGCCGGCCCCCTGCTGGCCTACGAGGTGCTGACCGCGTTTTTCCTGGAGGCCACCTTCCTCGGCATCATGCTGTTCGGCATGCGCCGCGTGAGCAACCGCACGCATACCGTCGCCACGCTGCTGGTTGCCGGCGGCACCACGCTGTCGGCGTTCTGGATCCTGGCGCTGAATTCGTGGATGCAAACCCCGGCCGGCTTCGAGATGATCGACGGCCGCGCGCACGTGACGAGCTGGCTGGCGGTGATCTTCAACCCGTCGTTCCCCTACCGCCTCGTGCACATGCTGCTGGCCTCTGGCCTGACCGTGGCGTTCCTGCTGGCAGGCATTTCGGCCTACCGCTGGCTGCGCGGCGACCGCGCGCCTGAGGTGCTGTCGTCGCTGCGCACGGGCGTGGTCATCGCGGCGGTGCTGATCCCGCTGCAGATCGTCGCTGGCGACCTGCACGGCCTCAATACGCTGCACCACCAGCCGGCCAAGATCGCCGCCATGGAAGGCATCTGGAAGACGGAGAAGGGCGCGCCCGCGGTGCTGTTCGGCCTGCCCAACGCCACCACGCAGCGCAACGATTTCGAGATCGCCATCCCCAAGCTGGCCTCGGTCTACCTGACCCACAGCGCCGACGGCGAGATCAAGGGCATCGACGCGTTCGAGGGCGCGCACCCGCCGGTGGCGCCCTTGTTCTTCGCGTTCCGCATCATGGTGGGCGTGGGCCTGCTGATGCTGGCGGTGTCGTGGACGGCGGCCTGGCAGTTGCGCCGCCACGGGCAGCCCTCGCGCTGGATGGCGCGCGCGCTGCTGGCGATGACATTCTCGGGCTGGGTGGCGCTGGTGGCGGGCTGGTACGTCACCGAGATCGGCCGCCAGCCCTACCTGGTGTACGGCGTGCTGACCACGGCGCAGGCCGCCTCCAAGGTGCCGGCCATGATGATCGGCGCCACGCTGGCGATGTACCTGGCGCTCTACGCGGCGCTGATCGCGGCGTACATCTCGGTGGTGTTCTACCTGGCGCGCAAGGCGGGCAGCCCCGACCTGGACGCGTCCGGGCTCGAAACCCCTCGCGCCGTGCTGCCCGGCGAACTGCGGAGCGCAGAATGAACGACCTGACCCAACCCGCCGGCTGGATGCCGCTGGTGTTCCTGGCCCTGATGGGCGTCTCCATGCTGATCTACGTGATCCTGGACGGCTACGACCTTGGCGTGGGCGTGCTGCTGCGCCGTGCCGACGATGCCGACAAGGACACCATGATCGCCTCGATCGGCCCGTTCTGGGATGCCAACGAGACCTGGCTGGTGCTGGGCGTGGGCTTGCTGCTCACGGCCTTCCCGATCGCGCACGGCATGATCCTCACCCAGCTCTACCTGCCGGTGGCGCTGATGCTGGCCGGGCTGATCATCCGCGGCGTGGCGTTCGATTTTCGCGTGAAGGCGCGCGCGCACCACAAGCCGTGGTGGAACCGCGCGTTCTACGCGGGCTCGCTGCTGGCCAGCTTCTCGCAGGGGCTGATGCTGGGCCTGTACATCACCGGCTTCCGGCATGGCTGGCTGGATATCGCCTTCGCGGTGGTGGTGGGGCTGTGCCTGGTGGCGGGCTATTGCTTGCTGGGCGCGGGCTGGCTGATCATGAAGACCAGCGGCAGCCTGCAGCGGCGCGCCATGTACTGGGCACGGCGCAGCCTGTGGCTGACCGGCACCGGCGTGACCCTGATCTCGGTGGTGACGCCGCTGGTGAGCCAGCGCATCTTCGACAAATGGTTCTCGCTGCCCAACATCATCCTGCTGGCGCCGATCCCGCTGGTGACGGTGGCGCTGTTCGTGATCCTCGACCGGCTGCTGCGGCGCATGCCGGCCTGGCTCGAACGCGGCAACGATCGCTGGTGCTGCGTGCCCTTCGCCGGCACCGCCGTGATCTTCCTGATGGCGTTCAACGGCCTGGCCTACAGCATCTTCCCCTACCTCGTGGTGGACAAGATCGACGTCTGGCAGGCGGCCAGCGCGCCCGAATCGCTGGGCGTGATCCTGGCGGGCGCGGCCGTGGTGCTGCCGACCATCCTGGGTTACACGCTGTACGCGTACCGTGTATTCTGGGGCAAGGCGACCGACCTGCACTACTACTGAAGCATGCGGACCGGGCGCCCGGCCCGGCAGGCGGCCATATCGACAAGGACAGACAGCAACTCATGAGCGGCTCGCAAGGCCAACAACCCGGCACGCCCCCCACCATCCCCGAGGCCGGCCCCCTGCCCCGCCGCCTGCTCAACCGCCTGCGGGCCCGCGCGGGCGCGCAGGTGCGCGGCCTCACGCGCAGCAACTCCGGTCTCAGCCTGGACTACGACAACCCGCCCGGCGACCCCGGCCTGTTCGGCCCGGACGCGGTCTGCTGGCGCGTGCACGCGGACTTTCCCGCGATGCTGGCCGGCGGCGTCAGCGCCCTGCTGCTGCAGACGCTGCACCCGCTGGCGCTGGCCGGCGTGTGGGACCACTCCACGTTCCGCACCGACATGCAGGGCCGGCTGGGCCGCACCGCGCAGTTCATCGCGGGCACCACGTATGGCAACCGCGCCGACGCGCTGGCGCTGATCGACCGCGTCAGGCGCATCCACACCCAGGTCAAGGGCACGGCGCCGGACGGCCGCCCC
The DNA here is from genome assembly GCF_056396525.1 of Cupriavidus sp. 05T41. NCBI lineage: Bacteria > Pseudomonadati > Pseudomonadota > Betaproteobacteria > Burkholderiales > Burkholderiaceae > Cupriavidus > Cupriavidus sp. 05T41. Next base: position 18,612 of record NZ_JBFTLQ010000012.1, on the reverse strand, counting down.
TACGCCGCCGACGACCCCGCGCTGCTCACCTGGGTCCACGTGGCCGAGGTCTCGAGCTTCCTCGGGGCCTACCTGCGCTATGTCGGCCCGCTCCCGCTGGCGGAGCAGGACCGCTACTACGACGAGACCGCGCGCATTGCCGAGATGCTCGGCGCCACCGGCGTGCCGCGCAGCGCGGCCGCCATCGCGGCCTACCTGGAGCGCATGCGCCCCGAACTGGTGGTAAGCGAGCGCACACATGAAGTGGTGCGGCTGGTCATGGCGATGCCCGTGGCCAGCCCGCTGCTCAAGCCGGCGGTGCGCATCATGGCCGACGCGGGCATTGCCCTGCTGCCGCGCTGGGCCCAGCGCGAGCTCGGCCTGCACGGCGCCGCGGCCCTGCGCCTGCCGGTCTCGCTGGCGGGCATGCGCATGCTGGCACCGACGCTGCGCTGGGCGCTCGGCAACGGCCTGGCCGCCCGCGCGCGCCGGCGCGCGCTCAAAGCGGCACCCGTGGCGTCGGCCCAGGCCTCCTGAGCGGCAGCATCCCTCCCTGCAGGCCTCGTCTTGCGGCGGCGCACACGTGCGCCCGCCGCTGCACGCGCTCGCGCCTGTCCCACGATCTACGCGTAAACCCCCGGATTGACTTCGCCGTCGCACCTTAATATTCTTTTATGAACGCTACGTTCATTTTTGAACATAAACAAGGTCAGGACATCGCACGGCGACAGCGCGCCACGCGCAACTGACCGCATCCCGCGACGCCCCGGAAAAGGAAAGAGCATCATGGCTTCACGAAAGATTGGCATCAACGGCGCCGGCATCGGCGGACTGGCCGCGGCGATTGCGCTGCGCAAGCTTGGCCAGGACGTGGTGGTGTTCGAGCAGGCGGCGCGCTTCGCGCGCGTCGGGGCCGACATCAACCTCACGCCGAACGCCGTGCTGGCGCTGGACGGGCTAGGCGTGGGCGACGCGCTGCGCGAGACCGCCGCGCGCCCCACCCACCGCATCAGCCGCCAGTGGGATACCGGCGAAGAGACCTCGCGCCTGGCCATGAGCGACGAGGCCGAGATCCGCTACGGCGCGCCGCAGCTCACCATGCACCGCGGCGACCTGATGACCGCGCTCGAAGGCGCGCTGCCGTCCGCGTGCGTGAAGCTGGGCAAGAAGGCCACCGAGATCATCCCGCGCGAAGCCGGCGCCACCCTGCGCTTTGCCGACGGCACGCAGGAAGACGTGGACGTGCTGATCGGCGCCGACGGCATCCACTCGGCCGTGCGCGCCGCCATCCTGGGGCCCGAGCACCCGGTGTTCACCGGCGTGGTGGCCTACCGCGCGGTGGTGCCGGCCGAGCGCCTGTCGGTGCCCAACCTGCAGGCCTTCACCAAGTGGTGGGGCCCGGAAGCGACCTCGCAGATCGTCACGTTCCCGCTCAACCGCGGACGCGAGATCTTCATCTTCGCCACGGTGGCGCAGGACGCCTGGCGCCATGAATCGTGGACCACGCCGGGCCGCGTGGAAGATGTGCGCGCGGCGTATGCCGGCTTCCACCCCGAGGCGCGCGCCCTGCTCGACGCCTGCGACGACGTGCTGATCTCCGCGCTGTACGTGCGCGACCCGCTGCCGCGATGGTCGGCGGGCCACATCGCGCTGCTGGGCGATGCGTGCCACCCGATGATGCCGTTCATGGCACAGGGCGCGGGCATGGCCATCGAGGATGGCGTGGTACTCGCGCGCTGCCTGGCCGATGCGCAGGACGGTGACGTCCCGGCCGCGCTGGCGCGCTACCAGGCCGCGCGCCACGCACGGACCAGCCGCGTGCAGATCGGCTCGCGCAGCAATGCGTGGCTCAAGGAAGGCGGCAACGCCGACTGGGTGTACGACTACAATGCGTGGCAGGTTGCGCTCGGCTGAAGCGATTCGGCGGGGCCGCACCGCGACCCGCCCACCAGGATCCATGCGCAAGACATCCAAGCCAGCCCAGAGCGCCGCGCCATCCGCGGCCGAGACCGAGACCGCCGCGCCGGCGGCCCCCGAGATCACCGGTGACGACGACAAGCCGCAACTCGTCGGCCCCGTGATCCGCGCATTGCGGCTGCTGCGCTTCGTGGCCGAGGGCGGCTCCACCGCGAACCTCAGCGAAGTCGGCCGGCGCATCGACGTCAACCGCGTCACCGTCATGCGTCTGCTCGACACGCTCGAGCACGAGGGCATGCTGGAGCGGCTGCCGCAGGGCGGCCACCAGCCCGGCTTCGATTTCCTCAAGCTCGGCGCCCGCGTGCTGGCCGGCAAGGACCTCACCGTCTTCGCGCGGCGCGTGCTGGCCAGCCTGAGCGAGTCGCTGCAGTTGTCCGCCTACCTGTGCGTGCTGGACGACGGCAATGTGCTTTACCTGCTGCGCGACATGCCGCAGACGTCGCTGGTCAGCAATATCCAGGTGGGCAGCCGCGTGCCCGCGCACCTCACCACGCCGGGCCGCATGCTGGTGGCGGGATTGTCCGACGGCGCCCTGCGCGCCTGCCTCGGCGACGAGCCGCTCGCCACGGCGACGCCGCAGAGCCCGGCCACCTACGCGCGCCTGGGCGACGTGCTCGCGGCGGACCGCGAGCGCGGCTGCGCGTGGAGCTTCTCCGGGTTCGAGCCCGGCATCGATTCCTGCGCGGCGCCGGTGTTCGATGCCAGCGGCGCCACCGTCGCCGCGATCAGCGTGGCCGGCCCCGATATCCGCTTCGAGCGCGATCCCGCGCTGCGCGAGCGCACCGAGCGCGAGGTCAGGCGCGCGGCGCGCGACCTGTCCGGGCTGCTGGGACATGCCGGCGCCACCCGCGGCGCCCGCGGCGGCAGGCAGATCGCCTAGTCGGATGGCCTAGTCGGATGGCCTAGTCGTTTTGCCGTTTCTTGGCTCTGGAAGGTGTACCGCGGCCCCGCTACATTGGCCGTACGCGCTTAAAGGAACCAGCATGAACGCACCCATCGACATCCAGCATCTCGAATCCCGGCCAGACTGGCTGGCCGCCTTCCCCGTCATGAAGGCGCTGCGGCCGCACCTGCGGGACGCGCAAGCCTTCGCCAGCCAGCTCGAGCGGCAGCACGCCCAGGGCTACCGCTTGCTGGCCGCGCGCCAGCACGGCGAGATTCTCGGCCTGGCCGGCTACCGCCTGCAGGAAAACCTGATCTACGGCCGCTTCGTCTACGTCGACGACCTCGTGGTGGCCGCATCGCTGCAGCGCTCCGGCCTCGGCGCGCGGCTGCTGGACGCGGCGCGGCAACAGGCCGTGGCACGGGACTGCACGCATTTCGTGCTCGATACCGGGCTGCACATGGCACTCGCGCAGCGCTTCTATTTCCGCCAGGGCCTGCTGGCACGCGGCATGCACTTCGTCGAAGCGCTGTCGCAAGGGAGCGAGGCATGATGCGCGCACTGCACGTGAATGCCAGCCCGCATGGCGCCGCGAGCCATGCCCACCGCCTGGCCGGCGAACTGATTGCCAGCCTGCGCGAGTCGCACGGCCCGCGCGCGACGGACTTCCCGCTGATCGTGCGCGACCTCGCGCAAGAGCCGCCGCCGGCGATCGACAAGGCCTACGCAAGCGCCATCACGATGCCACCGGGCAGCAAGCCGGACGCCGCGGCGTTGGCGTGGTCCGAGCGGCTGATCCGCGAGCTCGAGGAAACCAGCCTGCTGGTCATCAGCACGCCGATGCACAACTTCACCGTGCCGGCCTCGCTCAAGCTGTGGATCGACTACGTGCTGCGCATCCACCGCACATTCGCCGCGACGCCGGCCGGCAAGGTCGGGCTGCTGCGGGACCGGCCGACATTCGTGCTGGTCGGCTCCGGCGGCCACATTGCCGGCGAGCGCGCACGGCAGCCGGATTTCCTGACGCCATACCTGCGCCACGCGCTCGCCGCGATCGGCATCCACGACGTGAAGTTCGTGCTGCTGCAGGGACTCGTCTTCGGCGACACGGCCGTGGCCGAGGCGCTCGCGGCGGCCCGCACAAACATCGCGGCCGAGCTGCCGCGCCTGCTCGGCTAGCGCGCTGACCGGGTCCGGGCGGCCGCGGCTGGCGGGCGTCGGGGGCGCTCCCGCCCGCACCAGCCGTCTTCCGCGGCCATCCCTTTCGCGTAAAGACAAGCGGCGGCGCAAGCACGCAGCCGTGCGCGGCGCTCACGGATTGGTGCCGTCCGGACAACAGCATGAGCCCCTGTGCGTATCTACCGCCGGGACGGCGGCACTCGTACGATGCGTTCCTTGCCGCGCAACGCATTTTGCGACGGGCCACCTCGCTGTACATCGTTCCATTCGCGCCGTTACCCCGTCAACGGCACAGTCTCCCTTCGCCCGGCCGGCCGGCCAGGGCCCGGTGAATCGACAGCGATCGCGATGCCAATCACCACCGGAGCATGAAACATGAAGCGTGAACCTCTCCTCTCTGCCGACGGCGCAGGCCGGCGAAACCTGATGCTCGGCGGCGCCGCGGCAACGATCGCAACCGTCCTTCCGGCCGCCGCAGCGGCCGCCACCGGCCGCGTGCCCACGTCAGCCCCCGTTCGTGGCGCGGCCGGAAACCAGTCCGCGGACAGGATCACCACCAAAGACGGCGTCGACATCTACTATAAAGAATGGGGCCCCAGGAGCGGCCCGGCAGTCACGCTCAGCCATGGCTGGCCGCTTTGCTCGGACAGCTGGGAAAGCCAGGCATTCTTCCTTGCGTCGAACGGCTTCCGCGTGGTCGCGCATGACCGGCGCGGACACGGCCGTTCCAGCCAGCCCTGGGACGGCAACGACATGGACCACTACGCCGACGACCTGGCCACGGTCATCAATACCTTGAACCTGAAGAACGTGACGGCGATCGGCTTCTCGACGGGGGGCGGCGAGGTCGCCCGGTACATCGGCCGCCACGGCAGCGCTCGCGTGGCAAGGATCGGCCTGATCTCGGCGGTGCCGCCGCTGATGGTCAAGACCGCCGCCAACCCGGGCGGCGTGCCGATAGAGGCCTTCGACGGGATCCGCGCGGCGATGATCGCAGACCGCTCGCAGCTGTTCCGGGACATCGCGAGCGGGCCCTTCTATGGCTTCAACCGTCCCGGCGCAAAGGCATCCCAAGGGATGATCGAATCATGGTGGCTGCAGGGCATGACGGGCGGCTTCAAGAACACCTACGACTCGGTTCGCGCGTTCTCGGAAACGGACTTTACCGCGGACCTGAAGAAGTTCGACAAGCCGACGCTGATCGTGCACGGCGACGACGACCAGATCGTGCCGGTCGATGTGGGCGGGCGCGCGTCGAAGACGCTGGTCCCGCATGCCATCCTGAAGATCTACAAAGGCGCGCCGCACGGCCTGACCGAGACGCACAAGGATCAGCTCAACCAGGATCTGCTGGCCTTCCTGCGTAGCTGACCGGTCCCTCGGGAGCAGATCGGCGGGCGCACCTGTGGCCGCCGGGCTGCCTCCGGATTCCTTGCCGGCGGCCCGCACCCCGGCCCTGCGCGCTGCCACACTGCCGCGAGATGCATACCATGCACCTGGGAAAGTCGTACACGTTGTCCGAGTTCGTGTTCTGGTCGAGAAGGCAGATCTATGCCTTGCTCGTATGCGGTGCGCTGCCCATTTTCCTCTATCAGTTCCTCGGGCTGAAATGGCTGTCGATCCCGCTGCCGGTTGTCGTGCTGCTGGGCACGGCCACGTCGTTCATCGTCGGCTTCAAGAACGTGCAGACCTACAACAGGGCACTGGAGGCGCAAGAGATCTGGACTGACATCCTGAACGGCAGCCGTTTCCTGGCCGTCATCTGCCGGGACTTCCCGGCGACGCCAACGGCCGGCCGGGAACTGGTGCTGCGGCATTGTGCATGGTTGACGGCGCTGCGCTACCAACTGAGAAGCCCCAGGGTCTGGGAGAACGCCGACAAGATCTTCAACGTGGAGTACCGGAAGTACTACCGGATTTCCGAGTGGGAGATGCCGTTGGAACAGGCGCTTGCGCCGTACCTGCCGCCGGCCGAGCTTGCGTCGCTTCTGCAAGCCGACAACAAGGCAACCAGCCTGCTGGGCGCGCAGGCCGCGGCGGTCAAGCGACTCCTGGCCGCCGGCGAGATCAGCCACCCTTTCTATATGGAATTCCAACGGACGTTCCGGGAGTGCTTCCAGCAACAAGGCAGGGCGGAGCGTATCAAGGAGTATCCGTATCCCAGGCAATACGCAGTCATCAATGTCCTGTTTGTACGTTCCTTCTGCTTGCTGCTTCCCTTCGGCATCCTCGCGGAGTTCGAGAAACTCAGCGAGCGCGTTACGGGGATCATGCACGGCAACATGATCTGGCTGGTCATTCCGTTCAGCGCGATGATCTCCTGGATGTATCTCGCGCTGGAACAGGTGGGCGAAAGCACGGAGAACCCGTTCGAAGGAAACGCCAACGATGTGCCCATCACACGGATTTGCCGGCAGATCGAATGCGAACTGATGAACCTCCTGGGCGACGAGCCCGTGTCGCCCGAGCCGGAGTCGGACGGCCACATCGTTCTCTAGTCTCTAGACGAACAGCCTAGAAGGACGGGACCCCCGCAAGCTTGTCGGGATTGCGCACGACGTAGATCGTGGCGATGCGCCCCGCGTCGATGCTCAAGGCGTGTGCCGATTCGATCTTGCCGTCCACATAGCGCAGGAGGCCCGGCATGCCGTTGATGCGGGCCGCCCGGTAGCGCACCCGGCCCGGTACCGCGCGCAGGGCGGACCGGTAGACGCCGGCAATCCGGGCCGCGCCGCGCAGGACGCGCCCGCGCGATGGCCCCTTGCCGTCGCCGTCGGCAACCAGGACGGCGTCTGGCTCGAGCATGGACCGCATCGCCGTACAGTCGCCGGCGCTGGCGGCCTCCATGAAGCGCGCCAGCAATGCGCGATGTTCCTGTCTGGATGCGTCATAGCGCAGCCAGCTTGCGCGGACGTGCTCGCCGGCGCGGTCCACGATCAGGCGGCAGGCCGCGCCGGTCTTGCCGAGGACGGCGGCGATTTCCTCGTAGTCCAGGTCGAACGCCTGGCGCAGCAGAAACGTCGCGCGCTCGTCGGGAGAGAGGCGCTCCAGGACCCAGAACAGCGCCCCGGACAAATCGCTCGCCAGTGCCGCCTCGGCCTGCGGGGTGTCTTCGCAAAGCTCGACCAGCGGCTCCGGCAGCCACCAGCCGACGTACTCCGCCTGCTCTTGCCCGCGCGAACGCGGGCGATCGATCGGCAGCCTTGTCGTGACCGTGACCAGCCATGCCTGCGCGGAAGGCATGCGGGCATGGTCAGCCTCCTGCCAGCGCAGCCATGCGTCCCTGGCCACGTCCTCGGCCTCGGCCTCGGCACGGATGCCGAGCATGCGATCGGCGATGCCGATCAGGCGGGTTTTCAGCGCGGCGAAGGTCTCTGCGATATCCATAAGCCAGGGGCCATATGAGGAACATTCACCTTAGACGCGCCAGCGCGTTGCCCTGTGACACCGGGCGGACACCGGACCTGCCGGCGCGATGCAGCGAAGTTTTCGCCATGACTGTCACAAGCGTGTCCTGCCCGCCGTCTTACGGATAAGCAAGGCGCAGAGGGCTCCTGCCAAACAAGACGAAAGGTAAATATCATGACTGCAGCACGTATGGACTTCTTCAATCTGGCGCCGGCGAACCTGAAGGCGATGATCAATCTCTCCGGCTCCGTCAAGCAGAGCTCGCTCGGGCCCCGCCTGGTGGAACTGGTGCAGTTGCGCGTATCCCAGATCAATGGTTGCGGCATGTGCATCGACATGCACTGGCGCGACCTGGTCAAGCAAGGACTTGATCCGCGCCATCTCAATGCCGTGGCCGGCTGGCGCGAAGCACCGTTCTTCAACGCCCGCGAGCGCGCCGCGCTGGCCTGGGCGGAAGCCGTCAACGCACTGCCGCATCGCGACGACACGGATGCGGTCTACCCGGAGCTGCGCGAGCAATTCAGCGAGACCGAGATTGCCGAACTGCTGTACACCATCGCGGCGATCCGTGGCTGGAACGTCATGAACCTGAGCCTGCGCAACCAGATTCCGGAAGTGCCGGCGCCTGGCTTCTGATCGACCCGCAGGTCCACGCCACCCTGGCACGGTGCCCTGCGCGCATGCGCGGCGCGTTTCCGTGCACGCACCAATCGGCCCGCCTCGCGTCCTGTCCGGTGCCGGCTGTCGCGGCAATCGCGCGCGCCATGCGCAGGGCATGGTCGGACGCAAGCGATTGGTGCCGAACGGGAAACAATGTGATCCCCGCGGCGTATCTAGCGCAGCACGGCTTCGACACCTAGGATTCGTCGTGTCCGGCGGATATGGCCGGCGCCCTGGCCCTCCGGGGCCGTATCTTCAAGTTCGCCAGGAAAACATCATGACGCAACGCCTGAACTACATGCAGCAATCCCCCGAGCTCCTCAAGAAGCTTATCGGAGTCAGCATGCTGCTGAATGACTCGAAGATCGAGCCGAACATCCGCCACCTGGTCGAGATCCGCGCATCGCAGATCAACGGCTGCGCCTTCTGTGTCGACATGCATATCAAGCAAGCGCGCATTCACGGCGAACGCGAACTGCGCCTGCACCACCTCGCCATCTGGCGCGAATCGACGTTGTTCGCGCCGCGCGAACGCGCGGCACTCGCATGGACGGAAGTGCTGACCAAGATTCCCGAGCATGGGGTGCCGGACGAGCTCTACGAGCGCGTGCTCACGCAGTTCTCGGAGAAGGAGCTTTCCGACCTGACGTTCCTGGTGATGGCGATCAACGCCTGGAACCGCGCCAACGTGGCCTTCCGTACCTCCCCTGGCTCGGCCGACAAGGAGTATGGTCTGGACAAGGCCAACCTGGAGTGATGCCATGAAGTTCACCAAGCGATTCACGGCTGCGCTGTTCCTGCTGTCCTCGCTCGCGGGCGTGCAGTCCGCCAACGCCGCACAGGACGCACACGACGCACACGACGCCATCGTCACGCCCGTGCTTACGCAGCCTTTGCCCGAATTCCCCGGCAAGGAGGCGCTGATGATCACCGTGGTCTATCCGCCCGGCAGCAAGGATCCCGTACACCGGCACAACGCGCATGCCTTCATCTATGTGCTGGAGGGCAAGATCATCATGGCCGTCAAGGGTGGCAAGGAAGTCACCCTGACGCCGGGCCAGACCTGGCATGAAGGCCCGGACGACGTGCACACGGTGGGAAGGAACGCCAGCAACACAAAGCCGGCCAAGTTCGTCGTGCTGCTGATCAAGGACAAGGACGCACCGGTGCTGGTCCCGGAAAAATAGCCGGCGCCTGTCACACGCGGGCGGTATCCAACGTCTTGCGGGCATGGATATTTCTTTTATCGCCCCGGACTTGCCCGGCGATGCGCTCGCCACCAGTTTCGCAACGAGTTACGCCGGTGTGATCGCCTTTATTGCCGTCGTCAGCGAAGGCAGCTTCGCCAAGGCTGGCGTCCGCCTCGGGATCGGCCGTTCCGCGGTCAGCCGCAACGTGCAGAAGCTTGAGACGCAACTCGACGCGCGGCTGTTCGTGCGCACGACGCGCTGTACCTCGCTGACGCGCGAAGGGAAGCTGTTCTACGACAACTGCCGTCCGGCCATCGAGCGCATCGCGCAGGCACTCGGGGACATGCGCGAGCTGCGCAACGGCCCCCCGCGCGGTCATCTGCGCGTGCGGGCAACGACAGGGTTCGGACGCAAGATTGTGGCGCCCCTGCTCTGCGGATTCCACGCCAGGTACCCGGAAATCTCGCTGGACGTTCAGCTCGACGACCGCCCCGCCGATTTCGCGGCGGACCGCATCGACGTCGCATTTCGCGACGGCAGAATGGAAGACAGCCAGGTGATTGCCCGGCAGCTGATTCCGATGCAGATGCTGGTCTGCGCCTCGCCGGCATATGCACGCATGCACGGGTTGCCGGACTCCATCGACGACATTGCCCGCCATCCTTGCATCAACCTGCGGACCGCGGGCGGCCGCGTGCGGAGCTGGGAGTTCAAGGCCGACGGCGCTGGCATCACGCTGCTGCCGCCTTCGCGGCTGACATTCAACGATGCGGACCTGGTGCTGCAGGCGGTGCTCCGCGGCCAGGGCATTGCGCAGCTGGCGGCCTACCAGATCCGCGAGCTGCTTCGCACGGAACAGCTCGTGCACTGCCTTGCCGGCCATGCACCCGACGACAGCGGCCACTACGTGTGCTATCTCAGCCGCAAGCATCTCCCGGCGCGGGTCCGGGTGTTCGTCGACTACATCGCGGAGCAGACGCGGCTGCTCGATCTCCGGATCCCGCTTGCCTGATGGTGTCCCGGAGACAACAGGGTGTGTTGCGGTGCGCGCCTGCTCCGGCCGGGTCGCCGCGCCTGCCAAGGAACGCCGGCACGCCCTGCAAAGGCCGCGCCCGCGCCGCCCGAAACTATGTGGATAGCATGCCTTTAGATGACCGCCTCGAGATGACGAGGCTTCGTGCTGCGGAAGCAGCCCAGCGGGATGATGCACGGTTGTGGAGGTGGTTCTCCGACAGCATGGAGGACCGCAGCATCTCGTGCCGGCTCACGCGCCAGGACGCCTGGCAGATCAGCGTGAACGGGTGCAAGATTGCGCTCGACAAATCATTCGACGTTGCCGTGCGGACTGCGTACGCGCTTCTGAAGCCGCTGGCTTGCCGGCCGCCGATGCAACCGGCGGCCGACCCGCGCGATTCGCGGCAAACCGCTCCCGTTGCCGAGAGCCAATAGCCGACAGCCGACAGCCAATTGCCGGCCGCCGGCCCTCAGCCGCGCAACTCCTCGCGCAAGCGGAACTTCTGGATTTTCCCGGCCGGCGTGCACGGCAGCGCCTCCCGCACCACCAGCCGCTCCGGCACATACTGCTGGGTCAGCTTGTGCGCCTTGAGATAGGCGGCCATGGCGGCCATGTCGAACGCGCAGCCCGGCCGCGTCACCACGAATGCGCAGGCGCGCTCGCCCAGCCGCTCGTCCGGGTAGGCCACGATGGCCACTTGCGAAACGGCGGGATGGCGGTACAGCAATGCCTCGACCTCCACCACGGGAATGTTCTCGCCACCGCGGATGATCACGTCCTTGCTGCGCCCGTCGATGCGGATGAAGCCGTGCGCATCGATCCGGGCCAGGTCACCGGTATCGAACCAGCCGTCGGCGTCGGTGTCGTTCAGGTGCGGGCGCCGCAGGTAGCCGCCGAAGTTCGAGCACGAGCGCACCAGCAGCCTGCCGGTTGCGCCGGCGGGCTGCTCCGTACCGGCTGCGTCCACCACGCGCACCGCCACCCCGGGCAGCGGGCAGCCGTCGGTGTTGACGGCACGCTCGTCGTCATCGTCCAGGCGCGTGGTGGTGACCGCGCCCATCTCCGTCATGCCCCACGCCGACACCACCTTGGCCCCGAGCGCTGCGCGCGCCTGCTCGACCAGGGCGCCGGGAATCGGCGCGCCGGCGCACAGGAAGGTGCGCAACGTCGGGATCGCCAGGCCCGTATCGGCTACGGCCCTGGCCAGGTCGGAGAGGAACGGCGTGGACGCCATGGTAAAGCTCACGCCTTCCCCGCGGATCAGCTCCAGCGCCCTGCGCGGCTCCCAGGTATCGAGCAGCACCACACTGGCGCCGAGCATGAGCGGCATCATCAGCCCGTACATGAAGCCGGTCTGGTGCGCCATGGGCGAGGCCATCAGGATCACGTCGCCGCTGCCCAGGCGCATGCGTTGCGCGTAGGGCACGATATTGGCCATCAGCGTATTGGCCGAGTGCAGCACGCCCTTGGGCTCGCCGGTGGTGCCGGAGGTGTAGATCAGTTGAGTGATGTCATCGGGCCCGGGGCGATGATGCACTGGCGGCGCAGGCGCATCGTCGCCCGCCTGCAGCAGGGCTTCGAAGGCATTGGCGCCGGCGCCGCCGATCACCAGCAGGTGCTGCAGGTCCGGCAGCGACGCGCGCAGGCCTTCGAGCATGCCCTCATGGTCAAACCCGCGGAAGCGCCTGGGCACCACCACCACCTTGCTGGCGGCGTGCCGAAGCATGAACGACAGCTCGCGCTCGCGCAGGATCGGCATGAGCGGATTGAGCACCGCGCCCAGCCGCGAGCACGCCAGGTACAGCGCGGTGAACTCCCACCAGTTCGGCAGCTGGCAAGACACCACATCGTCCCGCCCCACGCCGAGCCGGGCCAGCCCGGCGGCGATCCGGTCCGCGCGGCCGGCAAGCTCGCGGTAGCTCAGCCGCACGGTGGCGCCGGTTTCCGCGCGCACCGCGCTCAGCGCAGTCTTGTCCGGCCAGCGGGACACGCAATCGTCCAGCGCATCATTGATGGTGCGGTCCGGCCACAAGCCCTGCGCGATGCTGGCGGCGCGGCGCGGTGGCAGCAGGATGGCGTCGAATGCCATGGCGTGTCTCCTCGTTGCTGTCGTTGTCATGGATGGCGCAAGCGCAGGTCAGGCCGGCACCGCGTCCCGGCCCGCGCGCGTGCGGGCGATGATGGTCTTCATGATCTGCGCGGTGCCGTCGCCGATCTGGAAACCGAGCACGTCGCGCAGGCGCTGCTCCATCGGGCCGCGGTCGTAGCCGCCGTGGCCGAACGACAGCAGGCACTGGTGCACCACGTCGTAGGCGAGCTTGGGCGCCCACCACTTGCACATCGCGGCTTCGGCCGTATGCGGCAGTTCGCGGTCCTTCATCCACAGCGTCTGCAGGCACAGCAGGCGCGCGGCCGTCACCTGCGTCTCGAAATCCGCCAGCGGATGCGACACGCCCTGGAACGCCGACAGCGGCTTGCCGAACGCCTCGCGCTGCGCCACGTATTCCCAGGTTTCGTCGAGGCTCGCCTTGGCCACCGCCAGCACCTGCAGGCCGATCAGCGCACGCGAGAAATCGAAGCCCTGCATCACCTGCACGAAGCCCTGGCCCTCCTTGCCGAGCAGGTGACTGACCGGGACGCGCACGTTCTCGAAGAAGATCGAGCCGCGGCCGATGGCGCGCTGGCCATGGCAATCGAAGCGGCTGGTGGTGATGCCCGGCAGGTCCATCGGCACCAGCAGCGCCGAGACGCCGCGCGCGCCGGCCTCTACCGTGCCGGAGCGCGCGAACACGACGGCGGCGTCGGCCTGGTCGGCGGCGGAGATGGAGGTCTTTTCGCCATTGAGGACGTAGTGGTCGCCATCGCGCTCCATGCGCAGGCGCAGGCTGGCCGCGTCGGAGCCGCCGCGCGGCTCGGTCAGCGCAATGGCGAACAGCGCTTCGCCCCGGGTCAGGCGCTGCAGCCAGGGGCGTGCGATCTCCGGCGCGGCATGCTGGGCCAGGATCTGCCCGTTCAGCGAGGCCAGCAGGTTGATGTAGGAAATGCTGAGGTCCGCGCGCGCCACCGCTTCGTGGATCACGCCGGCCGCCAGGCAGCCGAGGCCCTGCCCGCCGTACTGTTCGGGCAGTTCGGGCGCGATGAAGCCCATCTGGCCCATGTCGCGCATCAGCGCGCGGTCCAGCACGCGGGTCCGGTCGCGCTCCAGAAATCCGGGCGCGATGCGGTCGGTGGCAAAGCGCCGGGCATGGTCGGCCAGTGCGGCCAGGTCTTCGTCGAGATAGGGGTTCATGATGTCTGCGGCCTGCGGAATGTTGTATTGACGCGCGCCCGCCGGCCGGGCCGTGCGGGCGTGCAGCGCGTACCGTGGAGGCGCGCGGCTTACTTCGCGTACCTGCGGAAGTCCGGCTTGCGCTTTTCCTGGAAGGCCGTCACGCCTTCGCGCGATTCTTCCGTGTCGTAGTAGAGCTTGAGCGCATACATGCCCATGCCGGCGATGCCACTCTGCTGGGCAGTGTCCATGTTGAAGCTGCGCTTGGCGATGGCCAGCGCCGTGGGGCTCTTCTCCATGATCTCGTCGCACCATTTCTGCACTTCGGCATCGAGCTGCCCGTGCGGCACGACTGCGTTGACCAGGCCCATGGCCAGCGCCTCGGCGGCCGGGTAGCGCCGGCACAGGTACCAGATCTCGCGCGCCTTCTTCTCGCCCACCACGCGCGCCAGGAACGCCGTGCCGTAGCCGGGATCGACCGAGCCCACCTTCGGCCCCACCTGCCCGAACACGGCCTTGTCCGAGGCGATGGTGAGATCGCAGATGGTGCACAGCACATTGCCGCCGCCGATGGCATAGCCCTGCACGCGCGCGATGACTGGCTTGGGCACGTCGCGGATGGCGTTGTGCAGTTCTTCCATCGGCAGGCCGATGGTGCCGCGGCCGTCGTACTGGCCTTCGTGGGCGGACTGGTCGCCGCCGGTGCAGAAGGCCTTCTCGCCGGCGCCCGCGAGCACGATGGCACCGATGGCACGGTCGTAGCCGGCGCGGTTGATGGCGTGGATCAGCTCGTCGCAGGTGCGCCCGCGGAAGGCATTCATCTTCTCGGGGCGGTTGATGGTGATCCACGCCGCGCCGTTGCGCACTTCATACAGGATGTCTTCGTAGTTCATGGTGCTTGTCTCCAGGGTTTCGTTGGCGAGTGCGGGCTCAGCCGTTCATGGTCAGGCCGCCCGACACGCTGAGCACCTGCCCGGTGACAAAGGCAGCGTCGTCGCTGGCAAAGAACACGATGGCGCCGGGCAGGTCGTCCGGCTGGCCGATGCGGCCCAGCGGGATCGAACGCGTGAACGCCTCGATCAGCTTTTCCGGGTTGCCCGCGCCCTGCTTGTAGTCCTCGAACAGCGCGGTGTCGGTCGGCCCCGGGCACACCACGTTGACGGTGATGCCGTGGCGCGCGTGCTCGCGTGCGATGGTCTTGGAGAAGGACACCAGCCCGCCCTTGCACGCGGCGTAGACCGCCTCGCCGGACGAGCCCACGCGCGCCGCGTCGGAGGCGATATTGACGATGCGCCCGCGCCTGCGCTCCACCATGCCGGGCAGCACGGCGTGGTGCATGTGCAGCGCCCCGGTCAGGTTGATGGCGATCAGGCGGTCCCATTGCGCCGGCTCGGTCTTGGTGAACGGCTTGAACACATCCCAGCCGGCGTTGTTCACCAGCACGTCGACCGGACCGAACTTGTCGACGACCGCGGCTACCGCGGCGTCCACGCTGGCGCGATCCGTGATGTCGCAGCGAAACGCCTCCGCGCGGCCGCCTTCGGCGCGGATCTGCTGCGCCACCCGGTCTGCCGCTTCGGGGTTGAGGTCCAGCACCGCCACCGCGGCGCCCTCGCGAGCGAAGCGCCGGCAGCTTGCCCCGCCGATGCCGCCGCCGCCGCCGGTCACGATGACCGTCTTGCCTTCAAGTCTTTGCACAATGTTCTCCTTTCAGGGTCCCGGGTGCTATCGTGCGGCTGAAGCGCCGCGCGGCACCGTTTAAATAGGTAAATATGTTGACGTATATTAGGAGGACATCTGGAACAATGCAAGCCCGCCTCATCAGGAAATAGCCATGGTTAACCCCGAATTTGACGATGAACTTGGGCCATCCGCACGCACGGAGATGGCGAACAGGTTGTTCTTCCGCCTGTACCAATGTGCAAATATGTTGCATAAAACGGGATCGAGAGCCGTAGAGGCGGAGGGCCTCACCACGCAGCAGTGGGCGGTGCTCGGCGCGCTGTCGCGACCGCAGGCGGCCGCGGGAATGAGCGTGGGCGACCTCGCCCGCTACCTGATGGTGAGCCGGCAGAACCTGTCGGGCCTGGTGAGCCGCATGGAGCGCGACGGGCACCTGAGCATGGCTCCCGACGGACGCGACCGGCGTTCGCGGCTGGTCACCATGACCGAGAGCGGACGCGACGTGTGGCTACGCCTGGCCCAGCCCAAGATCCGCGACTACTACGCGCGGGCGCTGACCGATTTCTCGACAGGGGATATCACCCACACGCTGCACTACTTGCTCAAGCTGCTGGAGAACATGAAAGCGCTGGATGACGAAGGGACCGCCGCGCAGGACACGCAGGATTGAAGGCGCGATCATGCGAAGGCGCGGTGGCGGGCGCGGTATGGGCGGCGATATTCCCCGCGTTCTCAATACAGAAACGATTGGCGTCTGCCGCCTTCCAGCGCGAATTTGTCTATGGCCAGTCTGCCAGTCTCACGTATTGACGAGACCAGGGTTACCCCAGAAATTCATCAAGGTGTGCCAGAAGGAACACCTGAGACCGGCCCACGGCTGGCCTAGACTTCAGGCAGGCGCCCAGCCCGGCGCCAGGCATCCGTGCCGCGGTCGCGCCATGGGCCTGCCGCCGCGGGGCCCGCAAGGGGGGCTATCGTGCAAGGCTTCCAGCTGACACTCTTCACCATCGAAAACCGCCGGCATCACGGCAAGCAGTTGTCGCACTGGCTGCTGCAGGTCCTGCGCGAGCTGCGCATCCGCGGCGCCACGCACCTGGTGGCGGCCGAAGGCATCGGCCACGACCGCCGCTTTCATAGCTGGCATTTCCTGGAACTGGCCGACCGGCCGGAAGAAATCACCGTCATCGCCACCGGCGAGGAAGTGGAGCGCCTGTTCGCGCGGCTGGCGGAGGAAGACGTGCAGGTGTTCTATGCCAAGACGCCGGTCGAGTTCGGCTTTCTCGGCAAAGGCGCGACGGGGGCCGACAGCCCGTGAAGCTGCCGGCTCCTGCCCGCCACGTCAGTCCATGCTGGCCGCGACGGTCGTCGTCTTGCTGCCGCGCAGCGTCGCTTCCGGCAGGCGCATCACCAGGAACGGCGCCACCAGCGACACCGCCGCGCTGAGCACGAAGAGAATGCGGAACGCCGTCTCGGCGGCGGCCCGCACGGCACCGGCGTCGGCCGCGTCGCCGCCCACCATGGCGCGGTGGAACATGCTCGTCAGGATGTCCTCGCCGCCCTTCAGGTCCGACACGCCCATGCCGCCATGGCGCAGCAGCCCGATCAGCACCGTGGTCAGCACCGCCACGCCCACCGCGCCGCCCAGCATGCGCGAGAACGCCGTCAGCGCGGTGGCCACGCCGACCTGCTGCGCGGGCACCGCGTTCTGGGTCGCCACCAGCCCGCTGGGCAGTTGCAGCCCGATCGACAGGCCGAGCGCGATCATCACCAGGGCGGTCAGCACCACCGCGTGCGGATCGACGAAGGCCAGCGCCAGGATGGCCAGCGGCGCGATCAGCGAGCCGGCCAGCTGGAGCGGCTTGTAGCGCCCGCTCCGGGTCATCAGCCGCCCGGAGATAAAGGCGCCGAACGGGATGGCCAGGGTCAGCGGCACCAGCCGCAGCGCCGCGGTGTCGGCCTGCGCGCCGCCCACCACCTGGAAGCGCAGCGGCAGCAGCACCGACATCGCGATGAGCTGGAAGAAGCACAGGAACAGCGTGATGCAGCAAATCGCCACCGTGGGCACGCGCAGCATGGCCAGCGGGATCATCGGGTCGGCCACCCGCTTTTCCTGCCACACGAACAGCACCAGCGCGACCAGGCCGGCCAGCAGCAGGCCCAGCGTCTGCGGCGCCAGCGCCGACTGGCCCTGCCCCAGGCGGGTGAGGAACACCAGCACGCCGGTCAGGCCGCCGCCGAACAGCAGCGCGCCGACATAATCGATGCGGTGGCGGCGCCCGCCCACCGGCAGGTGCTTGAGCGCGCGGCGCACCACCACCAGCGCGATCAGTGCCAGCGGCAGGTTGATCCAGAAAATCCAGCGCCACGACAGGAAATGCGCCAGGTAGCCGCCGATCACCGGCCCGGCCATGCTGGCCACGGCCCATACGCCGCTCACATAGCCCTGGTAGCGGCCGCGGTCGCGCAGCGGCACCACGTCGGCAATGGTCGCCTGGGACACCGAGATCAGCCCGCCGCCGCCGAGTCCCTGCAGGATGCGCGCGATGATCAGCTGGGGCATGGTCTGCGCCAGCGCGCAGGCGATCGAGGCCAGCAGGAACAGCACGATGGCGAAGGACAGCACCGAACGGCGCCCGAGCAGGTCGGAGAGCTTGCCGTAGATCGGCGTCACCACGGTGGACGCCACCAGATAGGCGGACACCACCCACGCCATCACCTCGAAGCCGTTGAGCTGCAGCGCGATCTCCGGCAGCACCACGGCCACGATCGACTGCTCCAGCGCACCCAGCAGGATCGCCAGCATCAGCCCGAAGATGACCTGCATGACGGGCACCGGCGGCACCGCGGGCGGACCGGATGCGCGGCCGTCGCGCTGGCCGCCGTTTGCCGCGCCTTGCGGGGAGGAGGCCGATGCCGCTTGCAGGGCAGGCAACAGTGGAGGCGGAGACGGCGGGAACGACGGCGGGGAGACGGCGGTCATGGGCGGGCGGGGGGAGAGGAACGCGGGAAAGGACATCGAGTGCAGGGCCGGCGCCACCGGCGCGGGCGCGGGCCCCCGACGGCAGCAGACGGCACCAGGCGGCCCCGCTCATGTCTGTTTTGGGATACAAGGGCGTTATTGTAGGCCGAAGCCTCCCGCCCTGCACCGCGTCTTTCCCGCCCGCATCGTGCCCCGCCCTGCGGGGCACGGCCTTAGAAGGATTCCCAGTCGCCGTTGGCCACCGCCAGGTTGCCGGCTGCGGCGGCACGCGGTACGCGGCGCGCCACCGGAGCGGCCGCGGCGGGCCTGGATTGGCGGGTCACCGGCAGCGACTTGGCCGACAGCACCGGCTCGCGGCCCTGGCGCACTACCGGGGCGCGGGCCTTGCTC